>JBNJGX010000175.1:0-5766 GCA_051748025.1 Bacteroidota bacterium | reverse complement strand
ACACCGACCCGCTGTTCGTTTATTTGCTTAGCGATTTGGATTTGCTAAGCAAATAAACGACAGCGGGATGCGCCCAAAAATATAAGCAATACAATAATTTTAACAATTCTTAAGTTATTAAATTGGTTTGTATGATTAGTTTTGCATTTTACTGGTCATTTATGCTGATTTTATAAAATTGAGTTTTATGCGGGTTATTTTCCTTGTTTTGGGTTTGTGTGGTAGTATTATATTGCCGGGATACGCACAAAATGTAAAAATTTCAGGCAGTGTACATGATGCTGAAAGCAAAGTGGCTTTGCCATATTCCAGCATCGTTTTAAAAACCCCTGCCGATTCTGCAGTTGCCGGCAGCATGACTGATGAAAAAGGGAAATTCAATTTATCTGTCAAAAAACAGGAAGATCTCATGTTAGAGGCAAGCAGCATCGGCTACCGTAAAATGAAAATGCCCCTGGACTTATCGGAAGGCAAAAAAATTGACCTTGAAAAACTTTACCTTGAACCGGATACTACAGTACTCAACGAGGTGAACGTGGCGGCCCAGAATGAAGTGATTCAAAAATTTGACCGCAAAATATTTGGTATCAACGACAACAAAAAAGCTGCTGCCAAAGACATTTATGACCTTTTACGTACGCTGCCCGGCGTTGTTGTTGACGAGCAGAATAACATCCGCTACAAAGGCAGCACACCCGGTATCAGGGTGGATGATATGCCTGCGCAATACCTTTATCCGGATATTGCCATGATCCCTGTGGACAATGTAGAAAAAATTGAACTGATTGATGCTTCCATGCGCAGTGGCGGTGATGGCAAAGGCGGTATTATCAACATAAAACTCAAAAAAGCAACCAGTGATGGCCTGAGCGGGGTAATCAGCGGAAAGACCGGAACATGTGAATTAAATGAAATCAACCATGCCAATGGGTATGTCAATATGAATTATAAAATCGGGGATTTTTTGATCTTTAATAATTTCTGGATGTATGGTAGGAATAACCGGACTGAGAATCGCAGTGAAGGGAATAAGCTGGTTGGCGATATAATATATGACACAAATGGAGAATCATTTAACCGGAATGCTTACATGTATATGATGAATTATATCGGCACACGCTGGAAAATCAGTGATAAAACCAAGTTGATGATGGCATTTGGGCTTAACCGGAGCAACTGGGATTATACGTCTGAATCTGAAAGCCGTATGCATCTTGAAGATAACCTGTATCAACACTACAGGATTAATTCAGAATCAGGCAATAAAAGGTTCGGCAGCCGCATGTATGCTTATTTGCAACACAATTATGACACAACGCAAAGGGAATTGACAGCATACATCAATTATGCGCCCCCGTCGTTTCAAAATCAAAACACATCAGGAAGTGAATATGAATATTTGATACTGGGTGGTGATGATGTTAACATGACCAGCAATACTTCAACGGAAACCACCAACAGAGGAAATAGAATGGCAGCAGGCATGTATTACAATCATCCCATAACGGAAAAGACACGATGGAATGCCAGGTATCGCGGCCATTACGACCGGGATTATATTGATGAAACAAAATATTTTGTTGACGGGCAGCCGGTACGCTCTCAATACGGAAATAAAACCGGATATTCAACAAGCCAAAGCCTTTCGCTTCGTTTTGGTACAACGTTGGACAAATGGAAACTGGACGGTGGCCTGGAACAAGAGCATAAAATCTATCACCACGATTATGAGCATTATACTGAAAGCCTGGAGGATACTACCATAAAGATAAGAAAAAATTATTATAACCTGCTTCCATCTGCCACCATACAATTTACACTTGACAGCCTCCAGGATATCAAACTGAGCTATTCCCGTTCGGTACGTGTCCCATGGTCGGGTTATTTGTCTGATTTTGTGGTAAAACGAAGCCCTACATCTTGGCGCACAGGAAATCCGGACCTTGAACCATCAGCCTATAACAATGTTTACCTTGGTTACAATTTCAATAAACCCACGTGGAACATGTCGGCAGAGCTGTTTTACAGTCAGACTGACAATGAAGTGTCTTATATGTCATATCCGGTTGACGAAATGCTGAGCATCAGTATGCCTGATAACATTGCTTTCCAGTCAAAACTGGGAATAGATTTGTCCGGATATGTGTCATTTGACGGCAAGTACAGCTTCAGTTTGTCCTCAAGTTTATACCACAGTTACATAGACGCCACAAGTTTGTCTGAAAGTCTCGAAGCACAGGGTGTGCCGGTGGAAGAAATTGTCAAACGCAATTATGGGTTCAATGCGAAGCTCAACAGCAACATCAAAATTGCTGAAAATACGTCCGGCATGGTTTATCTGAATTACCACAGCCGTGATATCAGTTTTAAGGGATATGATTATCCTTCTTTCAGCGCCATGGCTTCGATATCACAACATTTTTTCGAGCGGCAATTGATGGTTTCTTTATCAGTGCGCAATTTGCTCACTAACCTAACAAAACAGGGCGGATATACAGATTATGCCGGGGTTGAAAATACCCGTGAAATCATATTTTCTACGCGGCATACACCGATGTATTTTTTGTCTGTGCGTTACCGTTTCCGCAAGGGCGACAGGAACACCAGCCGCATTGGCCAGGGACTTGATTCATGAATGACTTTCAGAAGTCAGAAGTCGGGAGTCCGAAGTCCGAAGACGGGAGACGGGAGACGGGAGACGAATCGCAAAACCAATAAACCTTTAAATTCAGGATTGGATTGGCCACTTGAACCTTCAGCAACATTTAAGGCAATAGAATCACCGGCTCTGCGAATGTGAGAGGAAAGATTATACATTTCTTCTTTTGGAAATATGTAAGATAGCATGTTTAGGCGCTTATGAAAAACTTTTACCAAGCAGAGGATTGGAATAAATGTAGTACCTCTCCATATTCCATGGCTTTTTGCCAGATGATTAATTTTTCAAATTTAAACTTCATGATTTTCGTGTTTCTACTTCGGTCTTCCGACTTCTAAAAAACATTATATTCAAAAGCTTTTATTTTGTTTGTTTCTCATTGATACCAGCTAATATTAATTATAAAACTATGGTAGTCTTAAAATAATTGTTTTAATTTAGCACAATAATTCTAAACTGAATGTTATGGGAGACTATTATGACAAGACCAAAGAATTAATACAACGTCGCCTTGATGCCCAAAAGGGTGGCGGAGATAGTGCAATCAGAAAGCAGGCAGCCATGGGTAAATTGACAGCAAGAGAAAGGATTAACAACCTTGTTGACAATGATTCATTCCATGAGTATGACCTCTTTGTTGAGCATGAAGCACGCGAATTTGGCATGGACAGAAAAAAGCTCCATGGTGATGGCGTTATTATTGGTACAGGTACCATTTACGGCAGTCCGGTATGTATTTTTGCACAGGACTTTACTGTTGCCGGTGGATCTCTGGGGCTTATGCATGCCAGAAAAATCACCAAGATCATGGACCACGCCCTGAAAATGCGGGTGCCTTTGATTGGTATAAACGATTCCGGTGGTGCACGAATACAGGAAGGTGTTAATTCACTGGCCGGTTATGGAGAAATATTTTTCAGGAATACACTCAACAGTGGGGTCATCCCTCAGATTTCTGTTGTCCTCGGGCCTTGTGCCGGAGGTGCCGTGTATTCTCCTGCACTTACGGATTTTGTTTTTACGGTGGATAAAATATCGAAAATGTTCATCACCGGCCCCGGTGTTATCAAAACTGTCCTGGGAGAAGAAATTACCATGGAAGAACTTGGCGGAGCAAAAGTTCAGTCTAAAATTACAGGCAATGTGCATTTTTATGCCGAAAGCGAAAAGGAATGCTTTGATCAGATTAAAAAGCTGTGTACCTTTATTCCATGGAACAATAAACAAAAAGCAAAAGTATTCCCGGCCAAGCCACCAAAGAAAAAATATAAAATTGATGACATTGTGCCCATTGATCCAAGAGAACCATATGATATGACCCATATGATCATGGCCCTCGTGGATGATTCTGATTTCTTTGAAATACAACAACACTGGGCTAAAAATATCATCATTGGCTTTGGACGTATCGATGGTGAAACCATTGGATTTGTTGCCAACCAGCCTAATTATCTGGCAGGTGTGCTGGATGTGGATTCATCTGACAAGGCAGCACGGTTTATAAGGTATTGTGATGCTTTCAATATCCCGATTGTTACAATGGTTGATCTGCCTGGCTATTTGCCTGGTGTTGACCAGGAACATGCAGGGGTTATCAGGCACGGGGCTAAAGTGTTATATGCATATTCCGAAGCATCTGTGCCAAAACTCACAGTTATTCTCAGAAAAGCTTACGGTGGTGGCTATATCGCTATGAACAGCAGGCATCTCAGGGCTGATTTTGTGTTTGCCTGGCCGACAGCAGAAATTGCCGTTATGGGACCGGAAGGTGCTGCCAACATTATCTTTAAAAAAGATATCCAGGAAGCCGATAACCCGGAAGAAATGCGGCAGAAAAAAGTGCTGGAATATAAAGAAAAATTCGCTAACCCTTATGTAGCTGCTGCCAAAGGATATGTAGATGCCGTCATTGAGCCTAACGAAACCAGGGAGCACTTATTAAGGGCGCTGGATATTTCATCTAACAAAGAATGGAGAATGCCAGCGAAAAAACATGGCATCCCACCGTTTTAAAGGGTTGGCTTTCTTTTTAAATAAACGGATTGTAACATTAAAATCACAAATTATGGATTGGAAATCAAGTTTGGAAAAGGAAATACGAGCCATCATACCCGGAACTATCCAGGAAATATTGGTTAAGCCCGGCGATAAAGTGAAAGCAGGGCAACCTGTGCTTATACTTGAAGCCATGAAAATGAGAAACCGCATCCCGGCTGAATTTGATGGGGAAGTGAAAAAAGTGCATGTTAAAACCGGCGATAAAGTCCCCAAAAACACCTTAATGGTGGAGTTAAAATAAGGGTTTAGGGTTTAGGTCATAAGTAATCTTAAACCTAAACCCTAACCCCTAAAATTGAACTTACTCATCGTGTTAAATGGCAAGAATGGTTAATTCTTCTCACCCAATATTCAGAACAGGGTGAAGATTTTTATTTATGCTTCTTCTTGTTCTGCTGCGTATGCTTTTAACAACTCATTTTGAAGGTCACCAGGCACCTGGGCATATTCAGCAAAACTCATATTATAGATAGCACGGCCTCCTGAAATGGAACGTAATGCAGTTGCATAATTGCCCATTTCTGCCAGGGGAACTTTAGCGCGGATCTTTTCAAAGCCATCTTCGCTGCTCATGCCCTGTACAATTGCACGCCGCCCTTGCAGATCACTCATAACATCACCCATCCTGTCACCGGGAACAAACACTTCCACATTATATATGGGTTCCATTATTTTCGGTCCGGCATTCTTAAATGCTGTACTAAATGCATTACGTCCGGCAAGTTTAAATGACACTTCATTTGAGTCAACAGGGTGCATTTTTCCATCATAAATATAAACACGAATATCACGGGCGTATGAACCTGTCAGCGGTCCTTCTTCCATTTTTTCCATGATGCCTTTGAGTATAGCCGGCATAAAACGGTTATCAATGCTGCCTCCAACTATGCAATTATAAAACTGTAAAACACCACCCCATTCCAGTTCATATTCTTCTTTGTTTCTGATGCTGATCTTATATTCCTGTCCGTTTACTTTTATCGTTGATGCAGGATCAGGCATGTTTTCAACCACAGGTTCAATTATCATATGTACCTCACCGAACTGAC
>JBNJGX010000174.1:0-5778 GCA_051748025.1 Bacteroidota bacterium | reverse complement strand
ACCTTTTATCATGGCGGGTCTTACGGTGTTTTTAGTCAGGATTTTTAATACAAGAAACCGAAAATCCATAAGGGTATTTTATTTGCAAAGCCTGTTTCGATTTCATCACTGGCTATAAATGCATTTTTAATATTTTTTATTTGTTTTTTAGTTTTGTTTTTTCCACCCACTTCAATTATATATTTTCTATTAACAATAAAATCCCCATGGTCAGGATAATTAATGGTATTCGAGTAATTTAACTGATTGCATAAGTAAGTTTCCCTGACAGTACCAATTTTTGCAGTATCATTATTCAGAGCATAAATCAAATTGGTATTATTTAAAAATATTTTTTCCGGTTTGTGCAGTAACTTATTTCCTGATTTTTGAGTGCTTAGCATTGTTATCAGTTCGGCATTTTCCAACAGCTTTAAATATTTATACAGTGTTCTCAAATCCTTTATATGCAGGGCATTGGAAAGCTTTGTCAGATTTGGAGTAAATGGCACAGATGAAGCAATTAAAGCCAGCAGGTTTTTAATCTTTGAAACAGTATGAAAGTTAAGATCACTAACAGATGAAATATCAATTTCTATTACCAGGTTTATAATGTTTTTTAATCGTTGATAATACTGATTTGGGTTTTCGTAATAAAATGGATAGTAACCATTTTTGAGGTAGTCCCTGAAGTATGGTAGTATTTTCACTTGTGATGTAATATTATTAGAAATTTCGATGTGGTTTTTGATAATGTCATTTAATTTAAAGCTTTCAATACTCAAGGCTTTATTAAATTCCAGATACTCACGAAATGATAATCCATTTAAAATGTATGTGCTTTTACGTCTGCTTAAATCCCCGATTCCTTTGTAAACTTCTATAATTGATGAGCCAGAGTAAATAAGGTGTAATTCAGGGTATAAATCATAAATATTTTTCAGTTCTAACGACCAGTCGTAATTTACATGCTTTGAGGGATATTTATGTACTTCGTCAATAAAAATATATTTTCCCCCATATTTGTAAAAATACGCTGCTGTCTCTTTTAATGTATGATTAAAGAAATATACATCATCAAGGGAAATATACATTACAGAATTTGGGTCATGTTCAGAAAGTTCTCTGGCTTTTTGAAGCATTAGGGTTGTTTTGCCGACGCCCCTGGAGCCAACAATCTCAATCAGACGTTGTTGCCAATCAATTTTTGAAAAAAGACTTCTTGAAAAATCTTTTTTTATTCCATTAATCAGTTTATTGCTAATTTCAAATAAGTATTCCATACATCATTTTTTTCAAAGATAGTGTTTTTATGTAATCAATTACATTGTTTTGGATAAAATTTATGTAATCAATTACATTTTAAGTGATAATCCACCTGACAGGCATGTTCGACCCGCTTCCTGTTTTGTGCACCACATTGATGTTTCCAAAAATCACCTCTGATAATCAAAAAGATATCCTTTAAAATTTACTTTTGTCACGAAATTTGCAGAAAAAGCAAATTTACGTGCCAAAAGCGTCCATGTGGTGTTTGTGTACCCACGGGTTCCACAAGCTACACCCGTGGTTACAACGTTGTCACCCACTTCGAGTACCTCAGTGCACCGCCTTCGGGGTTTCCGGTAAGTATCCCATCCATTTATCGGACTAAGTCACTCATGCCCGTATGGTTTATGGGTAAATCCAGATAGAAATTTTCATTAGGTCTTTGTTGGCATGCGCTTTTTGCTTATTCATATTCGACCCCATTCGGGGTCGTTATTGGTATCCCCTAATAGAACATTGAAAAACGAATGTTGAAATAAAAAAAAGTCGAACCGGGGACTTAAATTCGTTATTCTTCATTCGTTGTTCTATTGTTCTATTATTCAAAAAATAGCTTTAGCCATATTGTTATTGAGAAGTTACGATTTTTCATCCGGGGTATGGATAAAACTCATCAAACCCAAAATTTTTCCATCATTATTTACGCTGTTTCTGTTTCAATGCCCCGACCGAAAATAAATCAGGTTTTCCAAAAAAATAACAGTAAATTTGGAAAGTGTTATATGAGAGAAAAGAACCATTATGGATCATAAAGGCATCATAATGATTTTATTATTTTTAATCAGTGCATTACCTGCCTGTAAAAATGAGGAACAATCAGAAATTTTTGGTACGGTAAGCATTTATCCTGATGATGCCCCCTTGGCAAATGCCCGCATAGAGCTCAGCGCACAAAAAATTGATCAGGGCAGCTTTAATCCCAATTATCAGTTAATTGATAAAAACCATACAAACCATACTGGTGGGTTTGAATTCTCTTTTGACCCCATAAGGGCCAGTTATTACAGGCTCGATGTTTATCATGATAATTACCGTAAACATCGAACAGAATTTTCGGCACAGGATTTTACCACATCAAAGCAAATCAGTATTCAGGTGGTCAAACAAGCCCAGCTTAACGTGCATATCAAAAATCAAATAGCACCATCTGAGGATGATGAATTTAAGATCCGGATAAAAGACATTCCTGATGAATGCCAGGATTGCAGTTCTTCAGATTATTCTTATTTCTACGGTCACAATATTGATACCACCGTAATTTATGAGGTAGCAGGAAACGATGAAGTGCTTATAGAATATGCGACAAATAAAAATGACGGTGAATTCAATACCCAAACAAAATATTGTGATCCGGGCAATGATAATACCCTCGAAATAGATTACTGAAAAATCCATGAATTTGTTGAATGCCAATTCATTATCCCGCCAACTCGCCAACTCGCCCTATCGCCAATTCGCTCCCCCGCCAACTCGCCCCATCGCCAGCTCGCCCTATCTCCACACGCCGTCACCCAAACCGAAAAGCACAAAACCCGGATTTGGATATTCAATAAATTATATGTATTTTTGACTTGTAAAATATGCGAAACATCTTATGCTCAAATATTTATTCTTGCCGTTTTTATCATAAAACCTCGATAATCAATTATTAATTTTAAATCTATAATTATGGAACTTAGTGTATTTAATGAAAAACAACCAATGTCAAAACAAGAAAAGGAAGAAGTAGCAGATTTTCTTTTCAAACACCTTGATGAATTTGGCGATCCCCGCGAAGACATCATGAAGTCAATAGATTATGCCCTTAAAATATCAGATTCTTTTGGTGGCTTTATTTTGGTAGGCAGAGAAAATGGTGATATCAAAGGCGCTGTTGTGATCAATAAAACAGGCATGGGTGGTTATATCCCTGAAAACATCCTGGTTTATATTGCTGTACACCGCGATCAAAGGGGTAAAGGCCTCGGCAAAAAACTGATGAAAGAAACACTTGATCTTGCAGAGGGTGATGTAAAACTGCATGTAGAACATGACAATCCGGCAAGGTTCCTTTATAAAAAAGTTGGCTTTACCAACAAATATATGGAAATGAGATATAATAAATAGAATCTGCCTGTAAAAAAAAGCAGTGACATGTGATCTTAGGCTTGTATATGCTTGTGTTACATCTGCCTGCTCACCGAAATTTTAATACAGATTCTTTATATAGACAAATAACAGATAACAATATGGCCTTTGTATTACTGGACAGAAAAAAACTCAAACGCAATTTCAGCCACCTTGACAAGCTTTTCAAAAAGCACGGCATCGAATGGGGGGTTGTTACCAAAATGCTTTGTGGTAACAAAGCTTATCTTAAAGAAGTTATTGATCTCGGCATAAAAGAGGTCTGTGACTCAAGGGTAAGCAATCTTAAAACAATCAAAAGCATCAACAAGGACGTTGAGACAATATATATCAAACCGCCTGCCAAGCGCGCCATTAAATCAATAGTAAAATACGCTGATGTCAGTCTTAACACCCAGTTTAGTACCATCGAACTGCTCTCGGAAGAAGCCCGTAATCAAAATAAATTACACAAAGTAATCATTATGCTGGAAATGGGTGAATTAAGGGAAGGTGTTATGCGCAATGATGTGATCAACTTTTATGAGCGGATATTTAAATTACCAAACATTAGTGTTATCGGTATTGGAACAAATCTTACCTGCCTGTATGGGGTGCTGCCCAACCAGGATAAGCTGATTCAGCTCAACCTGTATAAACAGTTGATTGAAGCCAAGTTTAACAGGAAAATTAAATATGTTTCAGGCGGGTCATCTGTAACCATCCCCCTCATAAAACAAAAATTGCTACCTAAAGGCATTAATCACTTCCGTGTTGGTGAAACCCTGTTTATGGGCACCAATGTGTATGACGGCTCACAGCTTGAGGAAATGGAAAACGATGTCTTGAAGCTTTATGCCGAAATTATCGAATTAACCAAAAAGCCTACTGTACCAGAAGGGGACATGGGACAAAATGTGGAAGGCAAAAGCTTTGAGTTTGATAAAGATGAATATGGCAAAAAATCATACCGGGCCATCCTTGATGTTGGTTTGCTTGACATTGAAACCGAACATTTGACACCGGTTGACCCCAATGTAGAAGTGGCAGGTGCCAGCTCTGATATGATTGTCATGGATTTACATCAAAATGAACAAAACTATCAGGTGGGTGACCTTCTCGAATTTAACATTGATTATATGGGAGCCCTCCGTTTATTCAACTCAAATTATATTGATAAACGTGTTGTCTGATCTGTTGCGTGTTGTGTGTTGCGGGTTTGTTGTTTGTCATGTGGAATTTGTTGTACTCTATGTGCATTCTCGTATTTCCTATGTTTCAAATATGTTTCAGAAGTCAGGGCAGATTACTAACCTATTTTGAACCACATAGAAAGATAGGACACATAGAATTTCACATAGGATTTTCCCAAGTTCTCTATAATTGGTGATATTATTTGAATATTTGAAAAACGAATTTTGAAATAAAAGAAAAAACAATCGAATCTGTGGTTTTAATTCGTTATTCTTCATTCGTTGTTCTATGGTTCTATTATTCAATATTTTGATAATCCACCTGTCAGGTGTTTTTTTTTCCGAAGAAAAGACATCATTCAATACAATTCCCTTATTTCACAGCAATGGTTTCAATTTCTACCAAAGCCTTCAGGGGCAGCTCTTTAACTGCAAATGCAGCCCGGGCAGGGGGATTTTCAGGATAATACCTGCCATACACTTCATTCATGGCTTTAAAATTGGCCATATCGCTAAGCAGGCAAGTAGATTTAATAACATCCTTGTATGTGTACCCTGCTTCTTTCAGTATGGCACCGACATTTTCCATTACTTGTTTTGTCTGGGCTTCAATTCCTTCAGGAATTTTACCGTTTTCAGGATTTACTGGCACCTGACCTGAGATAAACAACATGCCGTTTGTTTCCACAGCCTGGGAATAAGGCCCGATGGCTTTTGGTGCCTTGTCAGTTTGATATATTTTAGTCATAGCCATTTATTTATAAGTTTTAGCGTCAATCTCATTTCTAAGTACCATCAATCCGTTTCCGGCAAGGGCTGCCATTTCATCTTCACCGGGATAAGCTCTTACCGGCGCAAGAAAACCGGTCATTTTTTCAATAAAGTCAACAAATTGTTTGTTATAAGCAATGCCACCTGTGATAAGTATGCCATCCACCTTCCCGTGCAAGACAGCAGACAACGCACCGATTTCTTTTGCCACCTGGTATGCCATTGCATCGGAAATAAATCCGGCTTTTTTGTCACCTTTTTGGCTTCGCTGCTCTACTTCGTAAGCATCATTTGTGCCAAGATAAGCAACGAGTCCACCTTCTCCTTTGATCATTTTTTTCACATCTGCGAGCTCATATTTTCCTGAAAAACAAAGTTTCACAAGTTGTCCCACAGGCAA
>JBNJGX010000173.1:0-5799 GCA_051748025.1 Bacteroidota bacterium | reverse complement strand
TGCCTCGTTCAATGAGGGATTCGTTTTCCAGTCTGTAAGCGATGAGGTCTTTGATGGCAATGATTTTCAGATCAAATTTATTGGCAATTTTTATCAGTTCCGGCAACCTGGCCATTGTGCCGTCATCATTCATAATTTCAACGAGTGCGCCACCGGGTGTAAGGCCTGCAAGCCTTGCCAGATCAACACTGGCTTCTGTATGTCCTGCCCTGCGCAGCACCCCGTTATCTTTTGCTTTGAGCGGAAAAATATGACCGGGGCGGCCTAAATCGGTTGGTTTGGTTTTAGGATCAACCAGTGCTTTGATGGTTTTAGCCCTGTCGCTTGCAGAAATGCCTGTGGTGCAACCTTGTCCGATAAGGTCAACAGAGACAGTAAAGGGTGTTTCATGTAAGCTGGTGTTTTTACCAACCATTAAATCCAAATCCATCTCTTCACATCGTTGTTCGGTCAGGGGGGCGCAAATTAACCCGCGTCCGTGCTTGGCCATAAAGTTTATTACAGCAGGGGTTACTTTTTCAGCGGCTACAATAAAATCGCCTTCGTTTTCACGGTCATAATCGTCAACAACAATTATGATCTCTCCTTTTGTGATGGCATCTAATGCCTCAGGTATGTTGTTCAGTTGTTTACTGATGTCGTTTTGTGGGTTTCCAGACATTTGTTTTAACTCCTTTTAATGATCGAACGAACCCGATAAATAATGCCAGGTTCATGGTGAAAAAATGTGTTGCAAAACGCAAAATTACATTATGTATTTTAAACTTTTTCAGTAAAATGTCATAAAATGGCAAAGTAAACACAAACAATGCTATTATTGCCAGAATTAGATAAAAAACTGAATGGAACGCCAATATTGTGAGGGAAATAATGATGAAGATAAGGAAAAAAGGCGTTATCCATCGCAATGCTTTGTGTGACCAGAAGCAAAAGGCTGTAGGATCCCAGGGAGGCCACAGCATATCACTGAAGTGTTTTAGGTTTTGAAAATCCCCGGTTGCAATCCGGATCTTGCGGCGGAATTCATCAATAATGTTATTTGACACATCTTCATACACTTTGGCATCTAAGTTATTAATACATTGTTTGCCCTGTTTGAGTACATTCATGTTAATGAAAAAATCATCGACGAGGTAATTATGAGGGACATCAATGTATAATTTTTTTCTGATTGCATAACAGCCTCCGAATGGCCCCATCATGCTTCCCCACAATATGCCTTCTCTGTGTTTGATGTAAACTTCACGTGAAATGTAGGATTTTTCCTGAAAGCTGATGCCTTCTTTTTTCATGCCGGTGTTGATCATGTGGGAATCAACGAGTCCTGTTTTATCATCTTTAAAATATTTCACCAATTCAAATATACTGTTGTTATCAAAGATGACATTGGCATCGGTAAAGATCAAAATATCCCCTTTAGCCTGTTTTTCAAGTTTATTGATGATGGGGATTTTTCCCTGGCGCCGGGTGAATGTTTTGAATATGATTGTATCGTATTTTTCAGCGAGGTTTTGGCAAATTGCATTGGTTTGATCCGAAGAGTTATCGGAGCCTATCAGTACTTCCATTTTGCCGGCAGGGTAATCGTTTTTAAAAACACTGTTAACTTTATCTTCAATGACAGCTTCTTCGTTATAGGCGGCAATGATAATAGATACCAATGGCAGGTCAGTTTTTCCGGAATAAGCATCATTTCTGAGTTTTTTGTGGCGGGCTTTCCATTGCAGGATCAAAGGAAAAATCACATAGGAATGCAAAATTCCGGTAAGTGTGATGAACAATATGATTTGCAGGGTTATCATTGGATGATTTTCTGGTAAAAGGATTTTAAATTTTTGCCGATTTTCACATTATCATAATTGTTTCTCACCATGATGTTGCCGTTTTTACCTATTGTTTCACGCAATTCTTTATTGTCACAGAGTTCCAGGCATGCCCGGGCAAATGCCTTTGGTTGATCCTCGATTCTGATGTGTATGTTGTTTTCTACTTCAATACCTTCTGCCCCTACGGAAGTGCTGACAATGGCTTTTTCCAGTGCGAGGCTTTCGATTATTTTCACGCGCATCCCGCTGCCGCTGAGCAGTGGTACGATCATGATGCTTTTTGAACAGATAAACTCATAGGCATCGGGTACTTCACCGAGATATACTACACCAGGCTGATTCAGTGTTTCTTTGATTTTTGCCGGGGCATTTCTGCCGGCAACATAGAATTTAATATCAGGGCGTTTTTGATGTATTCCGGGCCATACTTCGTTTAAAAACCATTTTAAACCTTCCAGGTTTGGGATCCAGTCAAGCGCCCCGATGTGCGCAAAAGCAAGTTCTTCTTTTATGCTTTTGTTTGAAAGGCATTTGTCAATTTTGTCAAAGAAGACCCCGATTTTTGCCACGAAAACCGGAACCGTCACACCCATTTGCTTGTATGTTTTTGCATTTGTTTCGGCAACAGGAATGAGTGAGTCATAGTTGTTCATGAGGTTGAATTCATATTTCCGGATACGGTTTGCAAGCTGTTTCAGATAAGCTTTTTTCAGGGGGTTATTCTCATTTTTGGCAATGCGCATCCATATCTCATGTTCAATATTTGGGGCATGCAGGCTGATGTGAGCATCAGAATATTGTCTTATCAGGGGAATATACGTTCCCATGTATAATATCTCAAGGATTATAATGTCAAAAGATTCTGACTTAAGACAATCAATGAGTTTTTCTGAAAAAAGGGGGCTGTTAAACCTTTCTGCGATGTATGGTTTTTTTGAAAAGACCAGGTTTTTAATAAGTGGAAAAAAACGGATATCTGTGTTTATGTTAATTGTCTTTATGTTAAGGCTGTTTTGTATTTCCCGGGGGATATCTGATTCATCTACCGTGTGTTTTGATGTGTTTATGGATAGCATTTTAATGTTACACCCGGCAAGGTATAAACCGTAAGCCAGGTTAAATGTGCCGATAGCACCACCATCTTTGAGTGGCCAGGGTACTTTATTTGTCAGAAACAAAACCTTCATTGACATTCCGTCTTCAAAATTGTCGCAAGATAAGAAATCTTAATGATTTTTCAGTAACTGGTAAGTCATAAATGTTTTCGGTTAAATAACAGCTGAGTAGTTACAAAATCGGTTACTTCTGATTCCCCCACCCGGAATGAGAGGGTTTAGGTTTTAGGTTATGAGTAATCTTAACCTAAAACCTAACCCCTAACACCTAAACCCTATTAATTGTAACCGTTCTTACCCGTTTTTGATTGGTTAGGGTCATTTGTATGTTTCCGGTGTTTTCGTTTGAACAGCTTACGCAATTTTTGAATGATGAGGTCATAGGTTTCCGGACGCACACTCATTGAATCATTGGCAGCTTTGACGGTAAGGAAGAAGCCAACCGGTAAAAGTATTATTGTTGACATCCACATACCTATTTCAGGCTGAAGAATCGCTTCACGGACCATTTTTTCGCTGAACATTGAAATAACAAAATAAATGATAAACAGAATTACAGAGATAACCACAGGCATACCAAAACCGCCTTTACGGATAATTGCCCCGAGGGGAGCGCCAATGAAAAACAACACCAGGCAGGAAATGGATAAAACAAATTTTTTGTGCCATTCAATTTCATGTCGTGTTATCCATCTTCTGCTGCCTTGAATTTCTCTGCCGGCATAGTAGATATAAGTTTGTGTTGAGCGTGCATGGTTCAGGGCAAAATTGACCATTCGGTTTTCTTCGATGGTGGATAATTCATTAAACAAACTATCCGGATCAACAAGATTGAGTTCAGATTTGTCCACAGTATCAATTTCAGCATAGGGAAAGGATACATCAAGTTTTTCCATTTCATCTACTTGCTTCTGGTCATCTTTGGCCTTGCTTTTTGGATTATCAATGATTTTCTGGCTTTCTTCACGTACCTTTTTTTCTTCTTTTGTCTGATTTGTATCAGGCTGATTGCTATTAGTTTCGCTTTGGCCATTTTTCTTGATTTTTTTCAGGCTGTCCACCACAACCTTTTTAACATTTTCGATGATATGACCTCCCTTTTTCACAGTCTGGGTTTTTTCTTTGTGTTTAATGTTGCTTGTTTTATTTTGGGCCCTTAATCCCCTGAATAATGAATATTTCATAATGTTGGTACCTACCACCTGTTTGCGTCTGATAAGGTCGTAACCCAATGAATCCATGGCTTCAGATAACTGATCAAGGGAAAGCATTTCAAAATTATCCTTAAAAAGGTCTTCATCACTGCGGTTTAATCCAAATCCTTCTGTTTCCAGGTAGATCGTTTTTTTACTGAAGTTTGTCACCTGATAGGGAAAGCTTTTGGAGCGTTTGTGTCTCCTTTGTTCTGAAACGGCATCATAGTAATAGCCATTATATAGTGTCAGAATGATATAAGATTTATCTGAAGTTACTTTCATTGTGCCTGATTCTGCGGTTATTACGCTGGCATCACTGTGTTTTCCCCGGTGATCATATATCAGTATATCATGCAGGGTATTGTCTTTTTTGTCTTTTTTTCGTACTTTGATGCTGAAATTATCTATGGCATCTGTAAAAATACCTTCCTGCAGGCTTATTTCAGGCCTTTGATTTCGTACATCATATAGCAGGGTACGCATTTTCAGGTTTGTGTACGGCAAGAGGTTGTTGGAAAAGTAAAATGCCCCGATGCTTATAAAAATTACAAGGACAATTAAGGGTTTCATAATTCTGTAGAGGGATATGCCGCTGGATTTGAGTGCAAAAAGCTCATAATTTTCACCGAGGTTTCCAAAAAGCATCAGTGAAGAGAGTAAAATAGCAAGGGGTAAACCCATCGGGACAAGTGTGGCGGAGGCGTATAATAACAATTCTGCAATTACATGCCATTCTAAATCTTTACCCACCAGGTCATCAATATACTTCCACAGGAACTGCATCAACAGCATAAAGATGGAAATGAAAAAGGTTATTATCAGCGGCCCGATAAATGATTTTAAAATATATTTTTGCAGTTTTGTCAAATCAGCATCTTTTTTGTTCCATTTCAGTGTTTAATGGGAATGATGTATTTTCATAACCATTACACGCCGGCGTATGATTTTTACGTCACCTGCAAAAATAATGTTTTTTTGTTCAAGTTTATTGTATGGCTGACATGGTTTTATTATAAGCCCAATATTCGCCTGAGTGTCTGAATTTGTGTGTCCCAGAGTTCAATGTTATCAGCTTTTTCATCTTCGTCATCAGCAAAATCTGTAATAATAAGGGCAAGGTCCCCGGTTAATTCTTCGTGAGATAACCTGAATTCAAAATATCTCTCCTCATCTGGTTCATCATCATCGAGCCATTTGAATTGCACGTATTCGTTTTTCTTCCTATCTAACATTTTGGCCTGTTGTTCACTGCCTTCCCAGAAAAAAGTAAAAATATCATCCTGTACTTTGACATCATCAGCAAACCATTCTGATAATCCGCTTGCATAGCCGAGGCGACTAAATAGAACTTTGGGCGTTGTATTTAGTGTGTATTCCAGTTCATACTTAATATTTTCTTTCATTGCATGTTAGTGATTTGATTTGTTTAGCAAGATAAAAAAAATAAAATTATCCACCAAGCAAATTTGCAATAAAAAAACAGATTGCTATATTTGCACCCCATTTTAGAAACTAATTTGGTGATATGCCACCGCGTTGTTTAGAAGCGTTGAGTGTTCTTAAAAAAGGCGAGATAGCTCAGTTGGTTAGAGCGCATGATTCATAATCATGAGGTGGAGGGTTCAATTCCCTCTCTCGCTACAGGCGATACCAAAGAATGCA
>JBNJGX010000172.1:0-5824 GCA_051748025.1 Bacteroidota bacterium | reverse complement strand
GACTGATAAAAAAGGCTTGCTGATACCAAGAACTGTACCAGGAGCCATAAATTCTCCTGCCGAAAGCTTACTGATTTATAATATTGATGATAACAAATTTAGTTTTTACGACGGGACTGGATGGCAAAGCTTTTGTCATGAAAACATTTCAACCACAACCGGTAGCAGCAGTTTTACATCAGATGGCACAGGAATCAATACCTCTTCAGTTGATGCATCAGCAAGATTGGAATTAAACGGTACAGACAAAGGTTTATTAATACCACGGATGAGTGCAGCAAACAGAGATAACATCATTTCTCCTGCTACAGGGCTAATGCTCTATAATACAACAGACAAAAGTATTGATGTGTATACGGGTACTGAATGGCATCAATTGATGTATGAGGTTCCAGCCCAACCCGGCACAATTAACGGAAACACAACTGTCTGCGAAAATGCAACAGGTGAAACTTACAGCATTTTTTCAGTGAACGGCGCAACATCCTATACATGGACTGTTCCTTCTGGTGCAACCATCACAGACGGCCAGGGCACACCAGAGATAACAGTAGATTTTGATGCCATTTCAGGTAATATTTGTGTCACAGCTAACAATGGTTGTGGTTCAAGTAATCCGGCTTGTGAGTCTATTTCTGTTGAGGTGTGTGATTCATCTCCCTGTGCAGGATATGAAGGAAATACATATGATTATGAAGTTGTTTATGACGGATATACTTATGAGGTGGTTGAAATCGGCGATCAGTGCTGGTTTGCAGAAAATTTGCGTTATGACAATGGTTGTTCTTCTGTAACATGGGTTAATTACTCTGACGAGGGATGGTGTGGATGTTATAACAACTACTGTGCCACTTATATAGATACTTATGGCATGCTTTATCAGTGGTCTGCCGCCATGAACGGAAGTACAAATGAAGGTGCCCAGGGGCTTTGCCCTGCCGGATGGCATATTCCAAGTGATGATGACTTTATAACATTGGAAATGACACTTGGCATGACACAGACAGCAGCAGATGAAACCGGTTACAGGGGAACAAATGAAGGCAGCCAACTGGCAGGAAATGCTCCCTTGTGGGATACAGGAGATCTGACAACTGATGGAGCATTTGGTTCTTCAGGTTTTAAAGCATTGCCTGGAGGCGACCGGGGATACACCAACGGATCATTTTACCATTTTGGAAGCCGTGGCCACTTTATTACATCTACTGAAACAAGTAATTCAAACAAATATCACAGGACAATCAGAAACACTGATACTGGTATAGGCAGGTTTGATTACCCCAAGTCTAGTGGAGTTAGCGTGAGGTGTTTAAGGGATTGAAACATTAATAAATGACTGAACATTTAATCAGTATGAGGAAGATCAATAGAACACACAAAAATTTTACGGGAAATAAGATAATAATGGTTAAACAACAAAATATGAAACAATAAAAAGGACAAACATGGAATAATAAAACTGTTAATCTGATGCCAGTAATGAAATATTTTATAACGATCGCACTTATGTTTTTTGTGGCTATGGGTATAAATGCCCAATTATTGTACAAAAACGGCGATGATATGATAATAACTGAAGGGATTTCGGTTTCTGTAAAAGGTACAGTTGAAAATGATGCCGGAAAAATAGATGTAGATGCCCTTTCCGGATCCAGTCAATTGCTTATCCAGGGTGATTTTATTAACAATGATGTGGCTGGGGGAAACGGATATTACAGGGTTTTAGGAGACTGGATCAATAATGACACATTTAATGACGCTACCGGTACCGTTTTTCTTGAAGGTGATAATCAAACCCTGGGAGGTTCTGCAACAACAACGTTCAATAACCTTACCCTCGATGGTTCCGGACTGAAAACCCAGTCCATTGACCAGTATTGCACAGGCATTCTCAGTTTGAATGATGTAGAACTGCAAACCGAAACTTATGGTTTCTATGTCGAGAATTCAGATGTCAATGCCATTACTTACGACTCAGGTTTTGTTTCCAGTTTAAACGGTGGATTTCTTTCACGCAATACCAATTCATCTGCCACATATGTTTTTCCTGTCGGTTCATCAATTGGTACAACCCGCTACCGGCCAGCGGTAATAACCCCTGAAGATGCTACAGTAAACACATATACAGTGCGTATGGCTAATACATCTGCCACATCAGAAGGGTTTGACCTTGATTCACTGGGAAATGGTATTTGCCAGGTAAATCCATTGTTTTATCACCAAATTGAGCGTACAGCAGGAACATCTGCTATTGACCTGAGCATTTATTATGATGATAGCGCCGATGGCAGCCATGACGGGATTGTCAACTGGGCAACACCTTCCGGTCAGTGGGAGATTATCCCCGGAAGTACAACAAATTCAGGAACACCTTTATATCAGGCAATTGCAACAGGATGGAATGATTTTTCCGGCATTCCTTATGCATTGTATTTATCTATCCCCGATGCAACCATCATTGATCCGGGTGATTTTTGTTCCAATGATTCGCCGGAAGACCTAACGGCAGAATCATCTGGTGGAATGTGGAGTGGTAACGGCATTACTGACACTGACAATGGTACTTTTGATCCTTCAGTTGCCGGTGTTGGAACAAGCACCATTACATACGAAGTAACTGTGTCCGGATGTACAGACACCGATGATATTGATATAGAAGTCTTTGAGTCCCCTGATGTAACAATTACCGACCCGGGTGATTTTTGTTCGGATGATGGCCCGGCTAATCTGACAGCAAGCCCACCTGATGGCACATGGAGTGGAGGGGGCATAACAGATAGCTCCGCGGGTACCTTTGATCCTTCAGTTGCTGGTGCAGGAATAAGCACCATTACATACGAAGTAACTGAGTCAGGATGTACAGGTACCGATGACATTGACATAGAAGTTTATGAAGCGTCAGATGTTACCATTGATTCTGCCGGCCTGTTTTGTTATGATAATTTTACTGTTCAACTTGAAGCTGCAAATACAGGGGGCATCTGGACAGGAACTTTTGTTGATGATAACGGAATATTTGATGTAGGCGCTGCAGGAGCTGGAACACATCTTGTAAGTTATGAAATAAGCGGGACATGCGGAGACACAGCAACCCAAGAAATTACTGTTTACCCAACGGATTTTGTTGTGGATTACGAAATCGCTGATCCTTATTGTATTGGAGGAAACAATGGATACATTAAGTTTGATGTAACTGGGGGCACCTCACCTTATACTTATCAATGGGAATATGGAACTTCTGATACTTCTTTTATCATGAATTTATCAGCAGGAACATATAATTTCACTATTTCAGATTATCACGGTTGTAATGTTGAAGTATCTGAAATCATTATTAATGATGGGTACAAGAATTGTATCGAAATTCCGGATGCATTTACCCCAAATGATGATGGTGTTAACGACACCTGGATAATTGAAAACCTGGAATATTATCCTCAAGCCATTGTAAAAGTATATAACCGCTGGGGACAATTGCTATATGAAGGCGGAGCAGGCATTGAGCCATGGAATGGCACATATAAAAACCGTCCGGTGCCAACGGGGGCATACCTTTTTTATATTATCAATCCACATGATAAACTTGACAATATTGTTGGTACTGTGACTGTAATAAGATAATAAAAAGTACGTTAAATCAATCGCCAAAAAATATTTAATTGAATTACTCTAAAAATGAGGCTTCCTTCCCGGGGATAAAACATTGTCAAATAATTATTCCAGACGATAAGTTTTATAATAACCCTAAATTATTATATAAATTAAACAGTGGTATTGTAATATTTTTAAAAATCAAAAAAAAATAAACTATTTTTGCACACTTAATTTTGCATTTTTTCAATAATGAAACTATTTAAACACACCAAAAAACCAGATTTTTTTCTGATAGGCGCTCCAAAATGTGGCACTACAGCACTTGCAAAATATTTAAGCACCCATCCTGATATACAGTTTTCTTACCCAAAGGAACCCAATTATTTCAACACAGATTTCTCATAAAAACAAAGGATGTTTACCGATGAAGACATGTATCTGAATCAGTGTTTTTATAAAGCGTCAAAAAAAAAGCTTGCCGGCGAAGGGACAATTTGGTATTTATATTCCAGGGAAGCTGTACCAAATATCTTAGAATTCCAGCCTGATGCCAAATTTATTGTTATGATCAGAGATCCTGTGGAGATTGCTTATGCCATGTATTCCGAACATCTGTCACGAAAAGTTAATGAGGATGTTGAGGATTTTGAAACAGCATGGAATTTACAGGAAATCCGTATGAAAGGGAAGCATTTACCCCCTGACTGTCGTGATCCGAAACTGGTACAATACAGGGAAATTGCTATGATTGGAAAGCAAATTCACCGCCTCTATAAACATGTTAATAAAGACAGGGTTAAAATCATGCTTTTTGATGAGTTCAAAGCAAACAACAAGGCTATATATGAAGAAACCCTTGAATTCCTGGGCATCAAATCAGATAACAAAGAGCATTTCCCTGTGATAAATCAAAACAGAAAGTTTAAATACCCGGGATTGGCCAAAGTCTTTAGTAAAATCGGATTTGCTGCCCCTTATGTTTTATTGATCAAGCGGCTCATTGGTATTCCCGAGGGTGTTAGTCTTTTCCGTGCTGTTGATAAGGCACAGGTAATATACAAAAAACGCAAGCCTATTGATCCTGAATTCAGAAAGCACCTCGTTAATGAATTTAAAAACGATGTTTTACTTTTGCAATCTTTAATAAACAGGGATTTATCACATTGGCTTGATTAGATCTGCGTATAAAGTCGCATGACAGTAACAGTAATAAATCCCGACATCAGATAAACAAAACGCTGTACTATTTCTTTTTCTTTCCGGATGCCATTTGTATGAGTTTATCAATAACCGCATTCAATTCCAATGATACTTTAAATGTTTTCGAAAAAACCAGGAATAACCCAATAATGAGTGCAGACCTGATAATGATATCCGGAATTAATGACATAGACGGGATAAGCCTTGATACAAAATAAATCACTACTGATGCAAGCAATATCATAATATGTTTTGAATGATATGGTTGCATACCAAAACGTTTGTAAACAAACCACCATTTAAACAACCTTTCGGCCAGAATGGTCAAAAAGGTTGCCATAGCTGCTCCATTCATACCATAAACAGGAATAAGAACAATGTTAAGAGTAACAATCAAAACCAGAGCACCAAGCATTATAAACGAATGATGCCTATAATATTTTGAATACAAAATAATTTGATTTCCAATCCCGCTCAACATATTAATTACGTATGCCAGGCCAATAAAAAATATCACCCATTTGCCTGTTTCATACACATCGGGTAATATATTGAAAATATTATTTATATTTCCCCAGATAAGCACAAACAAACCAGCACCGACAGTAAACATGGATAAGGAACTCTTTTCATAAACATCGTACATTTTATTATTATCTTTGCTTTTGTGCGCTTCACTTATAACCGTTGATGATATTCGCCGTAACGCCCTGCCCGGAACAAGGATCATAGAACCAAAGAAAAATGCAATTGCATAAATACCAGTGGCATTCAAATCAAGGAAATGATTTACCATATATTTGTCAATATTTAAAATTGCTATTCTGCTGAATCCGGAAATGATCCCAAATAACGCAACATTAACAATATCTTTGCGTAACACGGTTTTCATGTTTTTGAAAGATCCCTGGAGGCTGAATTCTCCGGTTTTTAACAAATATCCGAACATAATAACAGCCGGGGCTGCAAAAGCAATGATATAAAACTGCAAGAAACCCTTAAAATCAAGAATACCCAGATAAAATAATCC
>JBNJGX010000171.1:0-5836 GCA_051748025.1 Bacteroidota bacterium | reverse complement strand
AGGCCATATGTATTTTGATTTTTCCGGAGAATTATACACAAATGGTTTTGAGATTCAATGTCATGATCTTATTTCAAATACATCCATGGCCAGGACACTGGACTTGAGCAGCTCAACCATTAACCTGCAAAAATTTAAAGTTGATGGAAATGGGCTCACACTGAATTCTGCCAATGCTGATATTATTTTTGCAGGCGGGAGTGAATATTCATACAACACAGGAAATATGAATGCCTCCTTTGCAAAATTTATTTTGCCGGATGCAGATGACATAATCATTAAATCAGCTTTTACAGCAGATAGCCTTAAGCTTGCAGCCGGTTCCGCTTTTATCATTAAACAAGGGGCTACTGTAGATATTAACGGACTTCAGGCAAACGGAACCTGTGGTGAGTTTATTCACATCAGAACTTATTGTCCTGATGATATTTACGTATGGCCGCATGAGAATTGCGTCAGTCAGTTGCCGGTTATCCAGAGCTCTGCTGATGTCACGGCTGAATATCTAAAGATCGGATTTGTAAAGGCACAATCCGCAACCTTTACTGCAAACAACTCATATGCGCAGGGAGACGCTGATGGATGGACCATTAATCAGTCGTTTCCGGCCGATACCCTTTACTGGACAGGTAATACAGGTGAATGGAATAACCCTGCTAATTGGTCAGACACATCAGGGGGAGCTGCACAGACATGTATCCCAAGTCCTGAAAGCCATGTTGTTTTTGATGAAAACTCATTTGTTGATGATGATACTGTAAAATTGACGGCAACGGCATACAGCAAATCTGTTACCTGGCAGGATGTGACAAACACAGTAGTATGGACCGGCAGTGAAGAACTGAATATCCAGCACAGTCTCGTGCTAAATGCCAACCTCCAGAGTGATTATACAGGAGATATTCTGTTCTCAACAAATCAACCAACAGATACTTTTGACATATACACACATGGGGTTGCATTGAATTCAAGGCTCGTATTTGACGGAGATGCAAACTGGCGATTTAATGACGGCTTGTTGTCCGGAGATGAGGTGATACTGAATCAGGGGAACCTTATCTTAGAAGATCAAAGCATATCATGTACCCGTTTTCTTACAGAAACAGATAATGCGCGTGACCTGAACATGATAAAGGCGGATGTTACACTTACCGGAGATAATGAAGTGTGGAAAGTGAACCCGGCAAACCTTAGTTTTGATGCTGACAGCTCCTCGTTTACACTGCAAAACGGATCAAATGTTATGCAAAAATTTGAAGGTGGAAACCTGAATTATTATGATTTGTCTGTATTGTCTGAGGAAACAGAACTGGCCGGCAGCAATAATTTCCATTTAATTTCTTTGCAACCTGGCAATATTCTCTGGCTCGAACCGCTTTCCGTAACCCACACCGATTCTCTTGTTGCCAATGGTACCTGCCAGGAGCAGATTACCATCAGCAGCACAAGTGTCATTGATACAGCACAAATTGTAAAAACCGGATACGATACGCTGCAGGTTTCATCTGTTCATCTAAGTAATGTGACTGCTGATACCACCGACTCTGTTTATTATGAAGCCATTGCTTCCGATTCATCCGGCATTGTTAATGGCTGGGATTTTACTGGTTCCCTGGCGGGAAAAACTTATTACTGGATTGGTAATAATGACCAGTGGAGTGATGTGTCAAACTGGGAAGTGGACAGTGCTGCTGCTGCCTGTTTACCGACGTTAAAAGATACCGTTGTCATAAATGCAGATAATATGGTTTCGGCATCTACCGATACGATCACAATAGATGAAATGGCCCATTGTCATTTTCTAAATGTGTCTGAAATGGATACCCTTCCTGTTCATATAGTCTTTGACCATGATTTGATCAGCAAAACAGGTTTTGCTTTGCATGACAGCGTTGAACTGATGTATCAGGATGCACTTACCCTCAATAATTTCTTAGATGTTGAGCATGGGATGATGGTTATGCCGGACGGGCTAAATGCCAGCCTTACGGCCAATGATGCACATATCGGCGTTCATCTTTTTAGCAATCCATATCATATTGATGATACCGTGTTCCTGGAAACTGATATCAATTTCCAGGACCTGGCAGGCTTAAATGTCCTCTCAGGAAATTTCCATACAAGGGAACATAATATCATGACCACAGTATTTCTTACGGAATCAGAGGCGGATAAAATTATAAACATTGAATCATCAACCATTGATGTGGAATTTTATCTTGAAATGCAGCAAAGTCCTGAATTGACTTTACACGCCGATTCTTCACTTGTAAGGATGGTTGAAAACAGTTACAATAATGCCTTTTTTGATGGTGGTGGCCAGCAGTATTATGACCTGCAGATCTTTACCAGCGAAGATGGCAGCCCGGTAGATGATTACCTGGTATCCTGCTACGGTTCCAACGGATTTCATAATTTTAGTGTTTTCCCTGGTGGAACTATCCAGGTAGAAGCCGGTACTACACAGACAATTGACAGCCTCCTGCAAATAAGCGGAACCTGTAACGATAAAATTCGTTTCAAATCTTCTCAAAGTGGTGATCAGTACACTTTCGAGAAAACCAATTCGTATCAGGATACAGCATATTCACTTCTGGTAAGCGATATGGTTATCAATCCATCGGCTGTTGCCATGCTGAGTACTGACAATGGAAACAACACAAACTGGATTTTCGATCCCACTGAAGCGGCCGTTGCAGATTTTGATTTGCCTTATCCTGCCTGTGTTGAGAATAACCTTACTTTTATAAATACCTCCCAATCTATGTATGGCGCCCAGGATTCCCTCGCATTCGAATGGGTAGTTAATGGCAGTGATACCTTGAATACCACCGACCTGGAATATTACTTCACCAATCAGGGAAATTATGAAATTCAACTAACAGCAACCGATACCACTACCCATTGCTATGATGTAAAAACCGATACCCTGACACTTGTGGAACATACTGCCAACATCGCTTCTACACCAAATAACCTGACAATTTGTGCGGGAGAAATGGTTAGCTTTGAAGCAAGCAGCAGTCACACGGTTGACTATAATTTCTATGTCAATGACCAACCACTCAACCTCGGCGATACCGTTGATTATTATGAGACAGACTCACTCATGGATGGCGATGAAATTTTTGTTGAGACCATACTTGATGGATGCAGTGAATTCAGCGATACGCTTATCGCAATTGTTAATCCTTTACCTGCCGCTGCAGTTAGTGTTACACCTACTGATACCAGTATCTGTGATGGTGAAAGCATCAGCTTTGAAGCAACAGGAGCCGACCAATACCAATTCTTTGTAGATAGCAGCAGTGTGACAAACATGTCGGCTACTGCTGAATATTCTACCTCGGTAATTGATGATCTGGCTCTTGTGCAAGTGAATGCAACAGACACATCTACAGGATGTACAGCCTGGAGTGATGATGAATTTATTGTTCGTGTGTATGATAATCCCATTGTTGATATCAGTGCGGATATTGATCCCGTGGAAATTTGTCAGGGTGAAAACATTGGTTTTACAGCAACAGGAGCCAATACTTATGAATTCTTTGTTAACGGTGTTTCCCAGGGTGCGCCTGACACTGATAATACTTTCTCGTCATCGGCTTTAGCTGATGGAGATTTGGTTACCGTTGAAGGATACAATGTAAATGGTTGTAGCACGGTCAGTGATTTTGTTAATGTTGCTGTCAATCCTTCACCCAACACAACAATTTCAAGTGATGACAGTGATAACAGCATCTGTGAAGGCGATGAAATCACGTTTACAGGTTCAGGTGCTGAAGAATATTTGTTCTTTATTGATGATACGGCACAAGGCAGTTATTCAACACAAAATTATTTCTCAAGCAACAGTATGTCACATCAGCAAAGTATTGGCCTGGTCGGTCGTATAGATGATTGTTATGATACGGCTACCAATATCACCTTAGATGTTTATCCTGATATTGAGCTTAGTGCGGATACACTGGAAATATGTGACGGTGAGGAAATTACTTTTACTGCCAGCGGAGATACGATTTATCAGTTTTATGTGGACGGCACACCAGTTGGACCAGAATCTTCTGATAATCAATTTGTAAGTTCAGATTTATCCGATGGCGAGGTTGTTAGTGTTACAGGTACACCGAATGCTTGTGAACCTGAACCTCTTGAAGTCATAGTGCATCCGATACCGGAACCTGTGCTTACTTGTTCTGATGCTGATACCAGCATTTGCGACGGTGATGAGATTGTTTTCACGGCCAGTGGTGCCGAAACCTATGAATTTTATGTAAACGGTACCAGCCAGGGAGCGGCATCTGACGTAGATGTATTTTCAGCTACTGATCTCACAGATGGTGATGTCGTTACCATGGATGCTTTCTCTGAATTTGGTTGTTTTGCTGAATCGGATGATGAATTTGTTGTTGAAGTGCGGCCTTATCCTGAAGTAACCCTGTCTTCCCCTGATCCAACCGAAATTTGTGAAGGCGATTCAGTGGTTGCAAATGGCAGTGGTGCTGAATTATATGAGTTTTATCTCAATGGTGAATCACTCGGTACGCCTGAACCTGATGGCAGTATTTCACTCAATGACCTTAATAATATGGATGAAATCACATTGGAGGGGACCACCGATGGTTGTACTTCAGTGGCACCGGAAATGCTGACTTATACGGTTTATAACCTGCCAAATGTGGAAATCTCTGCTGCCAGCGCTTTGTCAGTGTGTGAAGGAGACCCCGTTACCGTACTTGCTACCGGCGCTTCAGAATACGAATTTCTCGTCAATGGTGTATCTCAGGGTGCGCCTTCTTCTGATTCAGAATTTACTTCTGAAACCTTAAATGATGGGGATGTCATTTCTGTTGTTGGTTATCAAAACATTTGTTCTGATACATCTCAGAATA
Source organism: Bacteroidota bacterium (assembly GCA_051748025.1). Taxonomy (GTDB): domain Bacteria; phylum Bacteroidota; class Bacteroidia; order Bacteroidales; family ML635J-15; genus JAQIBY01. Next base: position 944 of record JBNJGX010000171.1, on the reverse strand, counting down.
ACATTGAAGTAAATGTCAATGAAATACCGGATCCTGTTCTCACAACAAATATGACATCTAATGGTATGTGTCTTAATGATACCCTGATGTTTAATGTGACCGGTGCACAAAATTTTGAATTTTTTGTGGATGGTATTTCCCAGGGAACCCCTGATACTGATTCGGTTTTTAGCATGCCACACTTTGTTGAAGGACAACAAATTAGTGTAAAAGGGTATAATAACGCATGTGTCAGGGAAGGTGATACTTCTTATACCGTAATGGTAAATCACGTTAATGTGGACCTAAGCACGGATTATGATGGGTCTGGATTCTGCGGCCAACAGGAAATTACTGCTACAGCCCAGGGGGCGGATTTATACGAATTTTACCTTGACGGGACTTCCATGGGGACGCCTTCAGAAGACAGTATATTTAGTTTTACTGTCGATGCGGATGACATGGTATTAGAAGTTGAAGGGACAGATAGTACGGTTTCATGTTCTGAAACAAGCCCTGCCATTTATTTTAACCGGACGGAATCACCAGAAATTACACCTGAAGAAACTACGTTTTGCCAGTATGATTCTGTTGAATTATTCAGTTCCTCTCCGGATTTTAATCAATGGCTGCTTGATGGTGATTTCATTCCCGGCGCCAATGATGATATTTTCACTGCTTATCAGGGTGGTGAATATACAGTCCAGGTTATTGATGGTGCTGATAATACTGTGTTTTCCTGCGGTGAAAATGGATTCGGACAACTGGGTACAGGCAATACGGTACAGTCTGAAACCCCTGTGGAAACAACAATCGATGCAGATATGACTGAACTGGCTGCCGGAAGGTTATTTGTTCTTGCCCTGGATATTGATGGTAACATATATGCCTGGGGTAATAACGATTATGGAAACCTTGGTGATGGCTCCTATGCTCACAATTATCAACCGGAAATGGTCCCGGGT
>JBNJGX010000170.1:0-5882 GCA_051748025.1 Bacteroidota bacterium | reverse complement strand
TCAGTGCCGTAATCAACTGTGATATCAGCCAGGGTTTCAACTTCTATAATATCCAGTTCCATGGGTTCATCTACGATAACATTTACCTCCGCCATCAGATTATCCGGATTTGCTATGCCTGATGTCAGGATCAGCTCACCTTCAATTGGGTATGTGCCTTGTGTGTTTCCGTCATAACTGCCTTCCAGCCAGTTTACTCCCAGCGAGTCTGTGCTGGAGTCGTCAAGGGTTACTTCAACAGAATCAGGCAATGGTATGTCACCAAAGGCAGTCCCGTAATCAACTGTGATATCAGCCAGGGTTTCAACAGCTATAATATCTTGTTGTTCAGGAAAGCCAAACCAAAGGCTGTCCACTGTGATAGAACTTCCGGTTATAAATACACTATCATTCCTGGCTGAAGAGGCAATTACTATGTTCATAGAATCCGGAACTTCGGTAGATGACCATTCTATGGGTATGTTAAATTCTGTCCAGGTATCAAACGTGGACGGAAAATTCATGCCTCCAAAACCAATGGTGTCACGTTCTCCGGCTGCATCATCCCATTTTGATAAACCGACTATAATCCTTGCGGTATCATCAGGAGCTGGCGCTGATTTGAAATATCCATTTAAAGTATCAGGTCTGTGGGGGAATTCAATACCTCCTTCTATGCTTGCAGTTTCTGATGCTACGTCAAGAATAAATTCACCTAGTGTGATGACGCCTGGTAGAGTTACATTTTCACCATATATACTCTCTGTAACAGTGGTTGCTTCTATGGCATAGTCCCCACTGTAAACATCAGTATCAACGCGTGAAACTGTGTTAAAAACAACGCCCATTATTTCATCGTTAGAGGTGTCCCAGTTATCAGGTTCATTATTGGTCCATGATTCAAACTCATAATTGGGAATTGTTTGACCAAATAAACCCACACATAAAACAATAAATGTTAAGCTTAATACAAATTTTTTCATAAAATTATTCCTTTCCTTTTTGTTTGTTTTTAATTAAAAACAAATATATAAATCAAATTGCTAAAATACAAATAAAATATTTTTAATTAATCAGTTAAAATTGGTTAATAATAATAGGGTTTAGGGTTTAGGTTATGTTGAAGATTTCTCATAACCTAACCCCTAACACCTAACCCCTCTAATTTCGGGAGCATCATAAGCAACCGATTTTAACCGTTATTGACCGTTATTTACAGAAACCTTTATGACGGATAAATTACAAATATTTAAAGTTAAGCAGAAAATGTTTGTTTTGTTCATTATTACTGATTTTTTACCCAGTTAACAAGCCCTTTGTTGTCAATGATTTCTTTCAGTTTGTCCGGTAATGGAGCAAAATCATATGATTTTGAACCGACATTGATTTTCCCGTTTTCAACATCAACATTAACCTTGTCACCAGGTTGGTAAGCATCAACAGCTTCAGGGTGTACTATCAGGAGCAATCCCTGGTTAACAGAACTGCGGTAAAATATCCGGTTAACAGATTTTACGATCACAGCTTCAACGCCTGCATGAGCCAATCCTACAGCCGGATGTTCACGTGAAGATCCACAGCCGAAATTATGCCCTGCCATAATCACATCACCGGCTTTGACATTTTTTGCAAAATTCGGGTCAAAACCTTCGAAAAGGTGAGGAGCGATGGCTTCTGCATCACTGCTAAGGATGTTATATGTCAGATTTCCGGCAAACATCTGGTCTGTGTTTAAATTGTCGATGTCTGTATAATTCCAGACGTTTCCCTGCTTCCGGTTTTCGCCTTCAGGGATATCAACCATGGATGATTGTTCCTGTTGATGTGGCCATGTTTCTTTTCCGGGATGGGGGCGGGGGTCTGTAATTTTTCCTTCCATGGCTGATTTTGCCACGGCAGCAGGTGAGGCAAGGTAAATTTCAGCGTTTTTATTGCCCATGCGTCCTTTGAAATTGCGGTTGGCTGTAGATAAAACCCTGTAACCATCGGCAGGGATACCCTGTCCTGTACCCAGGCACGGGCCGCAAGATGTTGACAATACATTGGCACCCGCTTCCATCAGGGTTGTTAATACACCAGACTCCATGGCCTGCATGTAAATTTCCTTGCTTGCCGGAATGATGAGCAACTGAAAGCCATCTTTTACTTTTTGTCCTTTCAGTACTTCAGCAGCGATTTTCAGGTCTTCATAGCGGCCGTTTGTGCAGGTGCCGATCAAACCCTGCTGGATTTCCATACCAGCTACCTCGGCTAGTGCTTTGATATTGTCAACATGGTGAGGTGCTGCGACCAGCGGATACAATTCTGACAGATTGATTTCAATTTCCTTCAGGTATGTTGCGTCATCATCCGCCCAAATACCATCAATATTTTCCTTTCCGTAATATGCTGCAAGCATTTCATCTGGTGGAAAGACGGCATTTTTTGCGCCCATTTCCGATGCCAGGTTGGCAAGGGTCATGCGCTGAGGCATGGTAAGTGTTTTTACGCCTTCACCATGGTATTCAATGCTGTTGTAATTGGCCCCGGCAGAACCTATCATGCCTATGATATACAGCGATAAGTCTTTGGCATAAACGCCTTCAGGCAATTTGCCACGCAAGGTAATTTTTATGCTTTCTGGTACCCGGAACCATGTTTCCCCTTTTTTCCAGATGCCTGCAGATTCGGTACGGTCAATACCGGCCGATAAAGCATTAAATGCACCTGCCGTACATGTGTGACTGTCACTTCCCACGATGATCATCCCCGGTTTGGCATGGTAGGCCATGATTTGATGACAAATGCCATTGCCAACATCATAAAATTTTTCAATGTTTTGGTCTTTGGCAAAGTCACGGATGGTCTGATATTGTGTGGCCAGCGCCGCATTGGTTGGCGGAGCGTTGTGGTCAAGCACGATAAGTGACTGTTCAGGGTTGGCCAGTTTTTTGCCACCCATTTTTTCAAAAGTTTTCTTTATGCTTGCGGTGTTATCATGCGTAAGCACAATATCCGGCTTTCTGAAAACGATGCTTCCTGTTTTTGCATCCAGTATTTTTTCTACAAATGTTTGTCCCATATTTTTTTAGGTTTAAGGGGTTAGGTTTAAGGGTTTAGGTGTTAGGTTTTAGGTAAGAAAATAATTAACCTAAATCCTATCACCTAACCCCTAAAACCTGGACCCTGATTTTACTTAAAAATTCCACCACGTTGATAAATATCCATTTGAACCTTACTGAAAGGTTTTGCCTGAATTTTCGTGTTTTTATCCAGGTTTTCCACCACCCCGGTTTTGAAATCAATCCGCAGGTGATCGCCATTTTCCAGTTTCAGTCCGTTAAGGTTTTCATATTGCATGACAGGCATGGCTGCATTGATGGCGTTACGTTCATAAATGGCCCCGAAGGATTCGGCCAGGATGGCATTGATGCCAAGCACTTTAAAGCAATCTACAGCTTGTTGCCGTGAACTGCCGGAACCAAAGTTTTTCTGCGTTACGATGATGTCACCGGGTTTGGCTTTTTCGGCAAAATCTTCATAACCCTCGAGGTTATCCAGGGCATATTGTCCCATTTCATTGATGTCGGTGATGGACAGGTAACGGTTATGGAAAATCATATCCGTATCAATGTTATCTTCCTGAATAAACCATGTACGACCTTCCACCACTGTAGGTTTATCATAGGTCGTTTCTTTTTTGGATGCTGCTGTTGCTTTTTCTGATTGTTCAGCTGTGCCGGTTTCGAAAACCATTGGTTTTTCTGGTATTTCCCATGGTGTGGTAATGTATCCGGCTACGGCAGAGGCTGCGACATTGGCTGGTGATGCCAGGTAAACACTGCCTTTTCCCTGTTTTCCCGGGAAATTACGGTTCCCCGTGCTGATGGTGACTTCACCTTCGCCGTTTTGGCCTACATGTCCGTTGGCACAGCCACCACAACCAGCATTGGATACCAATGCACCTGCATCCTTAAAAATTTTAATTATGCCTTCCTCAAGGGCTTGTTGCCAGATGTCATCAGTGGCAGGCACAATTTTTAAGACAACACCGGGGGCTACTTTCCGGTCTTTTAAAATGGCAGCAGCCGTTCGCAGGTCTTCAAGCCTGCCGTTTGTGCATGAACCTATGAAAGCAGAGTCTATTTTTATTTTTTTGCCGGGATCAAGTTTTACGCTGTCATGCGGTTTTCCCGGACGTGATACCATAGGTACAAATTTGCTGATATCCACTTCTTCAATCAAATCATAATGTGCATCGTCATTAGCATACACAGGTTCTATATTGCGGCCTGTTGCTTTACTTGTTTTGTCAAGCACTTCTTTATTGGGCGGGAACATAACAATGATGGCGCCCATTTCAGTTCCCATTGAAGAAATGGTGATGCGGTCGCTCATGCTCAGGTTTTCAATGGCTTCACCATACATTTCAACAGAATATCCCAGCAATGTGCTGGCACCGAATTTAGCAAGGAGGTTGAGCACAATGTCTTTGGCAGTGACATTATCCGGTTTTTTGCCTTTGAAAATTAATTTGGCAGATTTCGGCACTTTAAACCATACGGAACCATTGGCCCAGGCTGCAGCAATGTCCTGATCACCCATGCCTTGTCCAAATGCACCCACAGCACCCATAATATTGGCGTGTGAATCAGTGGAAACAAAGGTGCTGCCGGGATAAACCAAGCCTTCGTCAATGGCCAGGTGTGTCCCTATGCCATCGGTAACGTCATGTACTGTAATACCGTGTTTGCGGGCAAACAACCGGCATTTGTGCTGATTGTTGGCATACTTTTGGTCTGAGCCCGCGGGTATCAAATCAAAGGTAAAAAACGTTTTTGATGGATCATCAACACCAAGCTTATTGTTTTTTAGGTTCTGTACTACATTGGCACCCCCGAAATCCCGTGCAACACGGGCGTCAATGGAAATATCAACAATGTCTCCGGGTTTTACTCTTTCCCGGTCAGAGTGGTTGGCAATAATTTTTTCTACGATAGTCATAAGCTAAATATTTTTGTACGATTACAAATTTATAAATCCTGTGAGAATAAACGAAAAAATATTGAACTGTTTAATTGAGAAACAGAAATAATACATTTATGATCTCAAATCCTATCAAATAATTAACAAGTGATTAGGAGCATAGGGGGATGGTATTAAAACCTGAATGGAGCGAAATATTGTCATAAAATGTGAAAAAAAATCAGTGTTGCATGTCAAAAATTCATTACACTTGCTGATGATTTTTACATCGATTCCGAACCACTGTTTAAGGTCAGTATATCCGGCAATAATATGGATGATATTGTATTGAAAGCATGGGAGGAATGTGTGAGTTGCGGCGATTATACCATGCATTCATCCCAAAATCCCGGTGTTTATTTTACCGTCAAAAAAGAACGTTTATTTGGGGATATTTTCAAGCGCAAAGCAGATTTTGCCCAGATGAAGACACGATTGTACGATAGCACGAAGGCACAATAGCACGAAGGCACGTTTGAGCTTGAAAAAGGGTAGTTATTTCTCTCTATACACCGGACTGTCATCTGTATCAAAACCGGGCCTGACAAAAGAGCGTGCTTTGGGAAAGCATTGTTCAGCTTTGCGTCTTAGTCTGTCGAGCAATAGTATAATGTCAAGAATATCATCTGCTTTTTCTTCAAAGTGCTTGTGTAGTTTTCCCCAGGCCGCTATTGACCTGTCAATACCCAAAAGGGCCACTTTTACGGAACCGTCTGCATCGCTTGGGAATTCATCATCATCGTCGAAGCCGTACAGGTCTTTTTTATTCGTTAATGCCCTCATGAATTTGACATGTATCTGAAACATATACCATTTGATGACATCGATGGCATCACCAATATCATTTCCTGCCTGCATGGCGGCCTTTTCATTAATGCCCATTTCAAGGTTTTTGTTCA
>JBNJGX010000169.1:0-5886 GCA_051748025.1 Bacteroidota bacterium | reverse complement strand
GCTTCATCCAGTACTTGTGCTTCAGTAAGGCCGGCCTGCCTGATTTGTTTGGGAACAATGCTGTTTTTGCTTAATCCCGGGATGGTGTTGACTTCCAGGAAATGCGGAATGCTGTCTTTGATGATAAAATCTATACGTACTATTCCACGGCAATTGAGTATGTCGTAGATAAATGATGCATTGGCTTTAACAGCATCCGATTCGGATTTCGGAATTCGTGCCGGGGTGATTTCATCAGTCAGCTCAGGGGTATATTTGGCATCGTAATCAAAAAAGTCCCGTTTTGTGTCAATTTCAGTTAGTTCAAAAACCCAACTGTGATTGGCAGTTTTTAATATGCCACAGCTTACTTCTATGCCATCAAGAAAACTTTCAATGATAACCGTTTTATCCTCAGTGAATGCATGTTTGACAGCAGCGGGGATGTCTTCCGTTTTATATACTTTGGTGATACCGAAACTTGATCCGGCAGTATTCGGTTTTACAAACAACGGAAGACCGAGTTTGCTGACAATGTCCTTCGGGTTAATATCATCAGTTTTATTGAAAATCAGTTCCCTGGCCATAGGAATGTTGTATTTTCCTAGGAAAGATTTGCATCTGATCTTATTGAAAGTCAGTGCAGAGCACAGAATTCCTGAAGTTGAGTAAGGGATATGCATACATTCGAAATAACCCTGTAACATGCCGTCTTCGCCTTGTTTGCCATGTATGGCTATAACTGCAATATCAAACTGTATTTTTTTGCTGTCTAAAGTCAGGCTGAAGTCATTCTTGTCAACAGGTGTTTCATTTGGCTTGTCAAGGTTGTATATCCATGCCGGCCCATTGACATCAATGATATAAGGACTGTATTTTTCTTTGGGTAGTGAATTTGCAATGTTTTCGGCGGTTTGCAGGCTTATGACACGTTCCGAAGAGGGGCCGCCTGCCATAATGGCTACATTTACGGGCATTGTATTAACTTTTTTTACGAATTTTTATTTTTTGTCCGACTTTTAAATTGCTGGCGTTATTTATATTGTTTAATCTCAGGATATCATCTGCTGTAATATCTTCAAATTTATTGGCAATATCCCATGGATTATCCCCGGGTTTGATGGTGTAATATTCATAATCAGGATCAATATTAACAGGTTCCGGCTCACGGTTTGGTATTTGAAGGCCGCAGCGTTTTTGTTTTTCTGCCAGTGTCATATTATTCACTTTTTTGTAATAATTGTATTTATCTTCCGGCACATAAACCACCAGGGTTTTCCCTGCGCGGATTCTGTTTGAATACAAGCCATTCCAGGCTTTCAGTTGTCGCAGGCTGACATCATACCATTCTGCGATCAGTCCAATGGCATCTCCCTGTTTGATGGTGTAAGTAAGCTTTTTTGTGCCTGCTGGTTGTGATGCAGAGGGTTGTTGATATGACGATGAACGTGAAGCAGGTTTATAAGCGATTTTTTGTGGGTTGAGATAAAGGGAATCTTTAAACAAATGGATGGTATCTTCCATGGCGATATAATCCGGAATTATGGTTTTCGGTAATATCAAATGCCGCGTTTTTTTGTTTCCCGGAATCAGGTCTCTTTTATATTGCGGGTTCAGGTATCTCAAAGTATCCATCCCAATGTTAAGGCATCCTGTAATTTGTTTAAAATGCAGGTCATTGTTGACCATAACGGTATCCACCGGTCCGGGGATTTTCATAATAGCGGCAGAAAAACCATGCTCTTCGTAATATTCAAACAAATAGCTGACAGCTATGTAAGCGGGGACATAATTCCGTGTTTCACGGGGCAGGTAATTATAAATATCCCAGAAATTACCTGTTCCACCGGCGCGTCTGATGGCACGGTTAAGGTTCCCCGGGCCGCAATTGTATGCAGCCAGCACCAACATCCAGTCGTTGTAAACGGTGTCAAGTGCTTTTAAATACCGGCAGGCTGCATGTGTGGATTGAATGGGATCGCGGCGTTCGTCCACATATGAATTGATATCCATATCCATAAATTTGCCGGTGCGGTACATAAATTGCCATAAACCGGTTGCGCCGGACCTTGATATAGCCTGCGGATTCAGGGCAGATTCTACAACAGCGAGGTGTTTTAATTCATATGGTAAGCCATGTTGGTCCAGAATTTCTTCAAACATGGGGTAATAATACTGAGAAAGCGCTAGCAGACGGGGAATCTGATTATAAGATTTTTTAATGTAATATTCGATGTTGTTCTTTACCTGCTTATTGTATGATAGCTCTACTACGGAATAAATATTTTTAATGCGTTCTATATATACCGAGTCAGGTAAATCCATCACAATTTCGTCTTTATTCAGTTCTCCGGCAGGGATCTGATACGCCTGGCAGATAAAATGTGTGTTCACCAAACTGTCAATGCGGTCAACCCATGCAAATACATTATCAGTTTTCAGGCTATCATGTATTTTAGGGGGGATGGTGTCATTGCCACTATAGCTGATCTTGGTTATGCCCATCAATAATATGATTACAATACTTATATGTTTCATTTGTTGTCTATTATTTTTTCACTGTTAAAAATTCAGACTAAGACACAAGGTCATAGGTTGACTTTCATGGGTTCTAACTGGTTTGAGCATTAAACTTAAATCATCGCTGACATCAAAATCACTCAGTGATGCATCAACATTGGCATCTATAATTTGTAATAAATACATCAGTGTTGCACCAATAATATTTAGATCACGCATTCGTCTCAATCTGTCCATTTCGTTTTCAATGGCATTATCACTCAGCAAGCCTTCAAATTCATCGGGTTCGCCGTTCTGCCGGTTAATCAGAGCAGATTTATAACGTGTGAATTGTTGCTGATATTGGAAGCCCAAATATGTGAAAGTGCCAATTCCTGCATATACAATTGGTACTTTCCAGTATTTACGGTTATAAATTTGCCCGGCTCCCGGCAATACGGCAGAATATATGCTTGCTTTCAAAGGTGAGCGCTTAAGGCCTGATTGTTTATCTGTATTGTTGGTTTCAAGGCTTTCTTCACCGGCAGGCACACTGTCCTGGCTTTGTGCACAGGTATTTCCGCTAAAGACAGAAGCCAGAAAAATAATCAACAGGTATGTTAATAATTTATTCACGTGTACTATTTAGAGTTTATCCATAATTTCAAAAAAATGATGAATGAAATTCCAAAACACAAGCAACAAATAACAAACCAGTCTGCCGCCCGCCTGCCGCCCGCCTGCCGGACGGGCAGGGACGGGCAGGGCTGGCAGGTAAATTCCAATATTCAATGGTCGAAATTCCAAGACCTGTCCCGCACTTGTTTCGGGAACTTGCCCCAGCCTGCCTTCCGCTAAAACCTATGCAGGGCTGGCAGGCGGCGAAGACGGACCGTGTCCGGCGTAGTGAAACGTAGACGGATATGATTCGCGACAGTCTGTTTTTGTCATTGGATTTTTGCTCATTGTTATTTATTTGAGATTTGAAATTTGTCATTTGTGATTTTTGTTATCTAAGCATTAGAACGTTATAGATGGACACTATTTATCCAGTTTGTCGAGTGAAGCTACAATTTGTTCGAGGTGTTCGTCGTTTTCAAACGGGATAACGATTTTCCCTTTTCCTTTATTATTTCTGTTAAACTTTACCCTTGTGTTGAAATGCGACGAGAGGTGTTTTTCAAGGCTTTTCCATTCTCCCTTTTCTGGTGTTGATTTTGTTGTTTTTTGGGATGTTTTATTCGGTTTGTTATCATTGTTGAGCTCCTGCACAAATTCTTCCACCTTACGCACAGAAAAATTGTATTTAAGGATTTGGTTGTACACCATAAGTTGGGTGCTTTCATCTTTGAGGTTGATGAGAGACCTTGCGTGTCCCATGGTGATCTTATGTTCACGTATTCCGAGTTGAACTTCAGGGGGCAATTTGAGCAGGCGGATATAATTTGAAATGGTTGAACGGTTTTTACCGATGCGTTTGCTTAATTTTTCCTGTGTAAGCTGACATTCTTCCATAAGGCGTTCATAAGAAATGGCAATTTCCATGGCATCCAGGTCTTCGCGCTGAATATTTTCCACGAGTGCCATTTCAAGGAGACCCTGGTCATCAGCGGTGCGTACATAAGCGGGCACCGATTTCAGGCCTGCGATCCGGGCAGATCTGAGACGCCTTTCCCCTGAGATCAACTGAAAAAAGTCATCCTTAATGCTCACTGTTAAGGGCTGAATAATCCCCAGTTCTTTTATAGATTCAGCCAGTTCGTGTAATGATTCATCATCAAATTGTTTTCTTGGCTGAAATGGGTTTGCTTTTATTTTGTCAAGCGGTATTTCGTTAACAGCATCACGTTTGATTTGTCCGTCGTTGCTGTCAGTTTCTATAAGAGCCCCAAGGCCTTTACCCAATGCGTTTCGTTTTGCCATCATTTGTTTATTTCAATGTTTTTTTCTGATTGTGGGATTTCAGTCAGGTTGTTTTTTTGTAGCAGTTCCCTTGCCAGGGCCAGGTAATTTTGAGCGCCTTTTGAATTGGCATCATAATTAAGAATGGATTGCCCAAAAGAGGGAGCTTCTCCCAATTTGATATTCCTGGCAATGATGGTCTCGAAAACCATGTCCTCAAAATGTTTTTTGACTTCATCCACAATTTGGTGTGAAAGGTTATTTCTTGAGTCAAACATTGTCAGCAGAAATCCCTCAATGTCCAGGTTTTCATTAAGGTTAGATTGTACTATCCGTATGGTATTGAGTAATTTTCCCAGGCCTTCGAGTGCAAAATATTCTGATTGCACCGGTATGATGACAGAATCTGCAGCAGTGAGTGAATTTACTGTTATTAAACCGAGCGACGGGGAACAGTCAATAAGCACAAAATCGTACCTTTCCTTAATATTTTCAATCATCAGGCGAAGGACTTTCTCCCTGTTAGGCATGTCCAGCATTTCAATTTCAGCACCCACCAGGTCAATATGGCTGGGCAAAATGTCCAGATGCTCAAGTTCGCTGCTGAGAATCATGTTGTCAGCTTCTTCCTGTTTGATCAGCATTTCATAGAGACCTGTTTGAATGTTTTTTACATCAAAGCCAAGACCGCTTGTGGAGTTTGCCTGCGGGTCTGCATCAATAAGCAAAACCGAATATTCCAATGCTGCCAGTCCTGCTGCCAGGTTGATCGCTGTTGTTGTTTTTCCTACGCCTCCCTTTTGGTTGGCAATTGCAATTACTTTTCCCATTTTAATAAATCCTTCTTTTATGATTGTCAAAAATAACACATTTCCCTTAAAATCCACAGCAAATTTTGAATAATTCTGTTCGAAAGATATCAAATATTTTAAAGGATTTTAAAGTTGGTTTATGTCAGCTTATAATTAAGCTTAATAATCTGCTCTAAATGGTAAAATAACAAAATTTCCCCAGAGATACAAATATCCCAGGTTTCACAAATTAACTGTAATCAGGCATAAAGCGTAAATCCGGGACAAGTATTAATTTGAATAAGTGCGGTTCATTTCTTCACAATTCTGATTGTAGTGGTCCATGATTTTTTTTAAATCTGATCTTGTTCCTTCAAAGGTGAACAAAGTGTCTTTTAATGTTTTAATGTGTTCGATATAATTAAGGAGGTTATTTTTGTTTTTTATCTTATTGGAAAGAAAGTGATGTTCAATGATAAAAAGCTGCTTTTCAGGTGCTTTTAAAACCCAGTTGTGCCGGTATGTTCCGGCGGTTTTGCAGGCACAACTTTTATAAGGATAATAAACATCGTAAATGTTAATACATCCTTTTGTTATGGTTTTGCCAAAACACCACATGTTATATCCTGATACTTCTTTGTTGAAATAAATGGCTTTATATTCTTCGCTATCAGTAATAATGCGGTCAATATATTCAGGTTTGAGGGTCATTTTA
>JBNJGX010000168.1:0-5896 GCA_051748025.1 Bacteroidota bacterium | reverse complement strand
AGTGTATTGTTGGTATGTCAGGGACGTGCCCAGGTTCCTGAAACCATCAGTTATCAGGCCGTGATCAGGGATTCTGGTGATACATTGGTAAGCAACCAGTCTGTTGGGATGCAGATAAGCATTATTCAGGCATCTGCTGACGGTCCAGAAGTTTATGTAGAAAGGCATTTTCCAACCTCCAATGGCAATGGTCTTGTTAGCATTGAAATTGGGAGTGGTATTGTGGTAAGCGGGGATTTCAGCGACATCGAATGGCAAAATGGGCCATTTTACCTTCAAACCCAAACGGATTTGAATGGGGGGGCTGATTATACCGTCACAAGCACAAGTCAATTGTTAACAGTGCCTTATGCCATACATGCACAATCTGCAGATACGGTTTTAGGAATGGCAGAAACAGACCCTGATTTTAATGCATCAGTGGCTTCTGAAATAACCGCATCAGATACCGTTTATTGGAATAACAAACTGGATGCTTACACTGAAACGCAAACGATAGGAGATGCAGCAGCCTTAGGAAATTCAGTAAACACTCAATTGAAGGATGTGGATTATCCCACGGATGATCAGGATGCCGCTACGAAAGCGTATGTGGATGCCCTGGAAGAAAGGGTTTTCCTTTTAGAGTATAGTACTGGAGCCGACTCCATCGTGGATTGTCAGGGAAATGTGTATGATATTGTAAAAATTGGAGATCAATATTGGATGGCTGATAACCTGAGAACGAATAAATTAAATGATGGCACAGACATTCAGTTGGTTGAAGATAACGGTCAGTGGAGTGGACTTGATACACCGGGATGTTGCTGGTATGATAACGACAGTGCTTCGTATGCACAGGATTATGGTGCTCTGTATAATTGGTATGTCATCGAAACAGGACAATTATGCCCTGAAGGCTGGCATGTACCCACAAATGATGATTGGACAGAATTAACTGATTTCCTTGGCGGAGAAAGTGTAGCCGGAGGAAAATTAAAACAAATGGGTACTACATACTGGTCTTCACCAAACACCGGCGCAACAAATTCAACCGGTTTTACAGCATTACCTGGTGGACGTCGTTATAACGATGGAACGTTTGACAGTATGGGATACAACAGTTACATGTGGAGTGCAACAAGCATTAGCGTGACGGATGCATGGTACAGGAAATTGAGTTACGATGAGGCTAACATGTATGCCGGAAGTTACAGTAAGAAAAATGGTTTTTCTGTCCGCTGTGTGAGGGATTAGGACTTAACGGATAATTTTTTTACTCCAATTTGATAATGATGAACTTTTAGGTGTTTTGGCTCTATTAAAACAAAAATAGCTGGAATGCTCAGAATTTGACCCAAAATGTAAAGCATTCAAATTCAAGCATTTGAGAAAAACAAATATTTCTAACACCATTTTATTTAAATTGAGCCGGTGTTTTTATTCCGCTGTAAAAAACAAAATTCGGGCAATCTCAGGCACAGGATTACCTTGTATTTTGTATCTTGCAAGCCTGAAAATTTTGAGCTTATGTTATTAAAGCGGTTATTTCTTTTAATGATGGTGTGTATATCCGGTGTTCTGACAGCACAGGATATACAGGTTGCCAAAAGAACCATTCCTTACCTGGCATCAGATGCACTCGAAGGCAGATTTCCGGGCACACCCGGCGACAGTATGGCAATGCAGTTTATAGAGTCTGAATTTGAAGCTTTTGGTTTAAATACTTTTGATTTTGGTTACAGGCAGGAATTTGATATTGTCACGGAAATCCGGGCTTCAGATGAATGTTATGTGCATTGGAATGCCCAGGAACTGGAAATATCCCGCGATTATTTGCCATTGAGTTATTCCGGGGCAGAACCGTTAGATGCTGATGTTGTGTTGGGTACAAAGGAATTGCTTAAATCGGAAGATACTGATCTTGACGGGTCATGGGTGTTGGTGTTGCTGGATGATGACGAAGGAAGTATCCCTGATTACAGAGATATGATTGACATTGGCATTCAGGCAAGGCTCAGAGATGCCGGCGGGCTTATTGTTTCCTATATGTTTGATGTAACAGACAGCACGGAATTTTATCCCTTGCAGTATAATCGATCTTTTGCATCTATTTCGTTGCCTGCGATACAGGTTTCAAGGGATGTTATTGCTGAAAGTCTTGAAGGCTGTGATGCAGCGCTTAGTGATGTTGTTATGTCAGAAGATATCAATAAGGTGCCTGATATTGATCTGCAAGTGGATGCGCAAGTCAAAATTGATAAATTTGAAACAACAACAGCCAACCTGGCAGGCTGGATAGAAGGCGACAACGCTGATGAATGGATTGTGGTCGGTGCGCATTATGACCACCTCGGATATGGCGGCTATGGTTCGGGTTCAAGGACGCCTGAACGATACGATATCCATAATGGTGCTGATGATAATGCATCCGGTGTGGCATCGGTTTTGATGCTGGCGGATCATTATGCTGAACACCCTCCCGGTGTGAATATCGCATTTGTGCTTTTTGGTGCTGAAGAACAAGGCCTTCTGGGATCAAAATATTTTGTTGATAATATGCCTTTCGAAACAGACAAAGTAAAAACCATGTTAAATTTTGATATGGTCGGAAGAATGGAAGATTCTGTATTGAGTATAATAGGCACCACAACGGCTGAAGAATACCAGGATATCTTATCTGAATGCGATGGTGATCCGCTTAAGCTTAAGCTTAGAAAAGGCGGGTATTCCGGTTCTGATCAGGCTGTGTTTTATTCTGAAAAGCTCCCCGTGCTGTTTTTCTTTACGGGTTTGAATGAAGACTATCATACCCCTGATGATATTGAATCAAAAATCAATTATGAAGGGATTGACATGCTTTGTCATCTTTGTGTTGATCTGCTGGATACTTTGTTTTTACCTGAAACCACACTAACATACCAGGAGGTTAAATCTTCAAAAAAGCGCAAACATGGCGACAAAATGAAGGTAAAACTTGGTATTATGCCTGACATGACAGGGGAGTCAGATAATGGTATGCGTGTGGACGCTGTTATATCAGGCGGCGTGGCTGATAAATCAGGTTTATTGAAAGGGGATATCATAACCAAAATCGGGGATGGTGAAATAGAAAATATATATGATTATATGAAAATAATGTCAAGGTTTGAAGAAGGTAGTAAAACGCAAATCGTCGTTATTCGTGAAGGTGAGTCAATGGTTTTTGATGTTAAATTTTAATCGGTGTTATCCATGCTTTTGAAAAAAATACTGATTTGGGCCCTTGCTGTAATACTTACCCTGGCAGCCTCTGTTTACCAGCGATTAACAGGCCCCACACATCCCATGAGGGCACAGACAACCATCAATGGAGATGCATATAAGTTTAAACTTACACGCTCTGCCAGTCTGTCTGATGGATGCATTGTGTCTGTTCCCAGGCATAAGGGCATAGATAAAGCCGTTATCGTATATAAAAAATATCCTGGAAATTTTAAAAGTGACAGCATTGTGATGCAGGAGAAGGGAGATAAACTGGTTGGCTCATTACCCCTTCAGCCGGCGGCGGGAAAACTGCAATACTATTTGATATTGTACAGCGATGGCAATATAATTTATAGCAATGATGGCAATGCAGCCATTGTCAGGTTTAAGGGAGATGTGCCCGGCTGGGCGCTTATTCCGCATATTGTTGCTATGTTTCTTGCCATGTTGTTAAGTACGGTGGCCTTAATTATGGCTGTTACAAAAGTTGGAAATTTCAAGAAAACGGCAATGTGGGCGTTCGGCGTATTAATATTGGGCGGATTTGTTTTTGGCCCCATAGTACAGTCTTATGCATTTGGACAGGCCTGGACAGGGTGGCCCGTTGGATACGATCTGACAGATAATAAGACACTGATTGCTGGTATTTGCTGGTTAATTGCCATTCTGCTTAACCTCAAAAAAGAACGGCGATGGGCTGTGATAATAGCCAGCCTTGTTTTGCTGGGGATGTTTACCATTCCGCATTCTGCCAGGGGATCTGAATTTGATTACGAATCTCAGGAAGTGAAAACCGGGTGAACTACTGTGATAAAATGTAAGTGATTTCTTGCTGAGCTAATTGTCGATGTAATTTATTATCCTTTTTTCTTTCATTCCACAAAAGTACAAGCAAATAAAATTACTGTCAAATCCATAATCTGATTTTACGATTCTAACTTCCAATAAAAATATTTGGTGGTGCAAGCAATGCACAAAACAAGATATGCAGTACTTTCCTTTTGCATCATAGCGTAACGCCAGGTTTGCTGTTTTTGAAGACAAGGGTAAATCGCTGATGCATTGATTAAAATAAAATAATGGTATAACTAAACCATTTGCCCATTTTTATGTTGGTATTGGTGTAACGATTCAATCAGAAACCTTAATAACAAACGATATGAAAACAATGTATGAAGCAAAAGCAACCGCTACCGGCGGCAGGGATGGGAAAGTTGAAAGTACGGACGGACTGATATCCATGACAACCCGCGTGCCCAAAAGCATGGGAGGTGAAGGCGGAGCATACACAAATCCCGAACAATTGTTTGCGGCCACATGGTCAACCTGTTTCAACGGAGCCCTGGATCTTGTGATTGAGCAGGAAGGTGTAGAAACCGGGAAAACCAGCATTACAGCCACGGTTGGCATAGGCAAACAAAAAGACGGACTTGGCATCAATGCGGTGCTGGAAGGGCATATCCCCGGCGTAGATAAAGAAAAAGCCATGGATCTGATGCAGAAAGCGCATCAGGTTTGTCCGTATTCAAAAGCAACACGCGGAAATGTGGACGTTGACTTGCGCGTTGCTGAATAAGTAATACAGCATTGGTTAAGCATAAAAAAGGGGGTCGGGTTTGCGGCCCTTTTTGCTTGAAATCTGTAGCTCTATTAAAAAACATTGTTGTTAAAATATATTGTTATTGCTTAAACCCTATGTGAAATCCTATGTGTTCTATTGTGCCTATGTGGTTCCACGCCGGCATCTGCCCCGTTTTTTGAACCACAGTAGCCCACATAGATTTTGGGTTAAGAATAATAATAAATTCATTTTTATATATTTGAGAAAACCAAATATTTCTAACACCATTTTATTTAAATTGAGCCAAATCTGTTTTTACATGATTTTCTTCCGTTCTGGTTCCAGATTTTTTACCCACTGGTTAACCACATACTCGTTTTTCTTTATCCATGCACGGGCTCCCTCTGCCGGGTCTTCATGCACCTGGAGCTCATACATTAGTTCGTTGAGTTGTTTTTTCGACAATTGCATGCGCTCAAAAAACCGCACTGCTACCGGATGTTCTTCTGTAATTCCTTTATGTCCAAGGGTGTAAATCTTCTCGTTTTCGCCAAATATTTTATCTTCATCCTTTAAAAACCGCAGCTCATACCTGGCAAAAATCCAGTGTGGTTCCCAGCCGGTAACAACGATGTTTTCCCTGCGTTTTATCGCATCTTCCAGGCGTCTGGTCATTTCTGATTCGCTAAGATTAAGCAACAGGGCAGGGGACTTGTAATGTTCAAGCGCTTTGTGTGCTTTAATCATTACCCCGGCACCCTTATCAATCCCGGCAATTTCACCATTCCAGTTTTTTATATCTGAGAGGGATTGTAGCGGGCTGTATTGCGGAACTACAAAGCCGGTTTTTGCATCAGGATAAGAAACGCTCAGTTTTTCCAGATTGCCTGTGTGTCTGTCATAATAGCGTTTATGAGTTTCCGGCAGCCATGCATCGGCAAATACGTCGGCTTTGCCTTCGGCCACTTCAGCGTAGGCATTTTCAACATCCGTTAGTTTCAGAATGACATCGTAGCCCAGTTTTTCTTCCAGCAGAATGTATGAAAGATGTGTCAGGGCTATGCTTTCAGACCAGTCTGTATAAACAATTGTGAGCTCCCGTGATTGATC
>JBNJGX010000167.1:4300-5920 GCA_051748025.1 Bacteroidota bacterium | reverse complement strand
TTGAAAAGTCCGTCCAGAATATATGCCTGTACCAGGTTGCTGGGAAACCCTTTGATAATAAAGCCGCGGTATTTGTCATGGTGTGATGAAATACTCCGTTCTATCAGGCGAATGGCAATATCATCAGGCACTATGTCGCCGCTGTCTAAATATTTTTGCGCCCGTTTACCGATCATTGTGTTATTGGCAATTTCATTCCTTATCAACCTTCCTGTACTTATATACATCAGGTTGTGTTCTTTGGCAAGCATTTTGGCTTGTGTGCCTTTTCCTGCCCCGGGAGGTCCGAACAAGACAATGTTCAGCCATGTCTGTGATAACGCTTTTTCTATGGCCTCACAAAGTCGTCCGAAAACTTCCTCAATTGTTCCGGTACCATCAACCTGCATATATTTTCCTTGTTCTTTATAAAATTCTATTACAGGGATGGTTTTCTTTTCGTATTCCTTAAAACGGTTTTCAATAATTTCTTTTTTATCATCTGAACGGTTTTCTTCCTTTGATCGTTTCAGCATGCGCTTTAAGAGTTCTTCTTTAGGGACTTCAAGGCTAAGCATGCAGGTGAGCTTTGTGTTCATTTTTAACAACAACCCCTCCAGGATATAAGCCTGTGCATATGTTCTGGGAAAACCGTCAAACAATATGCCTTTGGCTCCCAGGTTGGTTTTAATGCGCTCTTCGATGATCTGTACAATGATCTCATCTGAGACCAATTCACCAC
The DNA here is from genome assembly GCA_051748025.1 of Bacteroidota bacterium. Lineage (GTDB taxonomy): Bacteria > Bacteroidota > Bacteroidia > Bacteroidales > ML635J-15 > JAQIBY01. The sequence goes on along the minus strand of JBNJGX010000167.1, from coordinate 5,199 downwards.
GTTCAATGATTTTTTTGGCTTCTTTGCCGAGTTTAGTGCCTTCTTTTATTTCATCACGCAGGATATCGCCTGTAGAAATATATGTCAGCTTATATCTCTTGGCCAGTTTTTTTGCCTGTGTGCCTTTGCCGGCACCCGGAGGGCCGAATATTGCAATGTTTAGCATAGCATATAAATAATTGGTTAACTAATTTGATAAATATGTTTCAAATTTCTGCCGTACCCATTGTAATCAAGCCCGTATCCCACAATAAATTTATTGGGTATCTCAAAACCTATGTAGTCGGGCTGCATTGTTTTTTGATACGCTTCGGGCTTAAATAACAAACTCGCTACTTTTATTTCCGATGGTTGATAAGCATTTAACTGGTTGATAATATGGTCAATTGTTATGCCTGTATCAATGATGTCTTCAATGATAATAACGGTTTTATTACTGATATCTTCGTTAAGTCCTATCAATTGCTGTACTTTTCCTGTGGATTGTGTGCCCTGATAAGAAGCTATTTTTAAAAATGAAACTTTACAATCTATTTCCAATTGTTTAAACAAATCCGAGGCAAACATAAAACACCCGTTAAGGATGCCTACAAACACAATTTCCTGCTGTTTATATTCTTTATTTATCTGTGCCGCCAGTTGTGATACCCGCTCATTGATCTTTGATTCAGTGAGATAAATACTGAATGTCTTGTCCAAAATCCGAACACTTTCCATAGCTTAAATTTTGAAACGAAGATAAGCATTTAGGCCATATTAAAAAAATTTCATTACCGGCTTTGCAAAGGCAATATTATCTTTTCAATTAATTATTACATTAACCCCAAGTGCAATACCCACGATTGGAGGGTCTTCATATTTTGCGAAATATTTCCTGGTCATAAAGTCTTTATAATCAT
>JBNJGX010000167.1:0-4200 GCA_051748025.1 Bacteroidota bacterium | reverse complement strand
GGTTTTATACTATCAGATTGTGCCAGCCCTGAAATAAACATAAGTACAAAGCTGATGACGAGAAACGTAATGATTAATGATTTGTTCATAATGTTGATTTTTATTCAAGTATAATGACATTTTATAAAACTTCCAAAAAAAATTGGAAAAATAAATGTTTGTTTGGTTTATTATGATCTGGGCGTTCCCCTGCGCAGCAATTGAATACATATTGGTACAATATAGCATCTTTATAACCCATTTTCATATTTACATGCATTTTTTTCATGGCATTGCTGCTCCGGGTCGGGCTGCTGCGGGCTGACGGCCACCGTTTTTGAAAAAAAACGGGGGTCTGGCCGCTTTGATAGCGGCCACCCTCCGCATCCCTAACGCAACGCATCACACCCGGCAGCCTTTACGTGGAAATCACCAAAATCCTCTAAAATCAGATATTATGTTAAATTATAAGTGCTTGAATATCAATAACAAAATCGTTCGCAACCGTTAGCAACGGCTAATTATTGGAATGAGACAGATAATAGATGTTGCCCTTCTCGCCAAGCGAATTCAATAAGTTACCACCAGGCAAGATGCCTTGGGTCCCTTATTTTCGCAGCCCGCCGGCGCCGTATTACCCTGCCGCCGGCTGTGCCTTGTTTTTGCACTGCAGACAGAGCGACGGGAGAAGCTCCTGTTCTGCAGTTTAGCAAAAACAGGCACAGACGGTGGGAGGTAGGAGGCATAGGCGGTGATCATTTTCCCGGAGGCAACCACTTTCCCCGCTGCCCTGAAAATCAAAAAAAAGGGATTTTATCATTTCATTTTCCGCAATTTATCGCTGATCTTGTTTTCTGTTTGGTTGTTTCCCGGCGTAAAGAAGCGGGTATTTTTCACCTGATCGGGGAGGTATTGTTGTTTCACAAAATTGCCGTCAAAATCATGGGGGTATTGATAATCCTTGCCATAATTCAGTTCTTTCATGAGTTTTACCGGTGCATTGCGCAAGTGAAGCGGAACCGGTGCCGCCGGGTTTTTACGTACATAATCCAGGGCTTTATCAATGGCCATGTACGCGGAATTGCTTTTGGCAGAAGCAGCGAGATAGATGGTACATTCGGCCAATACGATTCTGGCCTCCGGCATACCTATTTTATGGACTGTATCAAAAGCAGCATTTGCCACATTCAGTGCGCCGGGGTTGGCCAGCCCGATGTCTTCGGCAGCCAGGATAATTAATCTCCGGGCAATGAATTCTGGTTTTTCGCCGCCATCGAGCATGCGTGCCAGCCAATATATTGCTGCATCAGGATCAGTACCCCTTACCGATTTTATAAAAGCTGAGATAATGTCATAATGTTGTTCCCCGGCTTTGTCGTAGGTGGCAATATTTTCATGGAGTCGCTGCTCGACCTTTTGATCAGTAACGATCAGTGGTTGGTCATCACTGGTATTCACGAGCAATTCAAGAATGTTCAGTAGTTTGCGTGCATCACCGCCGGAAAACCGGTACAAAGCGGCTTTTTCTTTTAGTTGAATCCGGCGGTTTTTCAATGTTTCATCTTCATTCAATGCACGTTCTGCGAGTTTATCTAGGGCTTTTTCATCAAGCGGTTTTAACACATAAACCTGTGCCCTTGAAAGCAGTGGTGTAATGACTTCAAAGCCCGGATTCTCAGTTGTTGCTCCAATTAACACAAGGGTGCCGTTTTCCACTGCTGCGAGCAGGGAATCTTGTTGAGATTTGCTGAAGCGGTGTATTTCATCAATAAAAAGCACCGGCGATTTGGGGTTGAACATGCGCCCGGATTCGGCTTTTTTGATGATATTGCGCACATCTTTCACCCCTGAACTTACAGCGCTGAGTGTATAAAAGGCACGGTCTTCGCCTGTGATCATTCTGGCAAGGCTGGTTTTCCCGGATCCCGGAGGCCCCCACAGTATCATGGAAGGTATATTGCCGGTTTCCATGGATTTTCTCAACGCGGTATCCGGCCCGGTGAGATGTTCCTGCCCGTACAAATCGCTTAATTTCTTAGGTCTGAGCCGTTCTGCAAGGGGTTGATAATTGTTTTGCATGTTGCAAAATTAGGGAATTTATGCTTTGTTGTTACCCATTTCTTTTAAAAATCCCCGAACAGCATCAACACTATCAATCAGGAAACGGGCTTCTGTATTGATATTTCCCACTTTTATTGTATATGCATCTTTTGGCAGTTCATGGAATAAAAATTCATCTGTCCAGTCATCACCGATTGCCAGAACAAAATCGCATTTTTTACCTGTCATATGAAATAAGGCTGCCTGTCCTTTGTTGATACCACTTGTTTTAAGCTCTATCACTTTTTTGCCTTCGGTGATTTCCAGGTCGTGGTTAGCAATTAAGCTTGTAATCTCATCCTTTAGTTCAATGGCACGGTTTTTACCTAGTTCAGGATCTGTGTTTCTGTAATGCCAGACAAGCGAATAGTTTTTCTCTTCATATAAGCTGCCGGGTGTTCTGTCAACATACCATTGAAAAATAGGCAGAAAAATTTCTTTCCAGTCATCATTCATTTCTCTGAGTTTCTGCCATTTTTGGTCTTTATACAACCATATACCGTGTTCAGCAATGAGGTTAAATTTATGTTTCCCAAACCAACGGTCCAGGGTATCTTTATCTCTGCCTGAAATCAGGACCAATTCATTGTCTGGATCGGCATTTAATGTATCCAGTATCTTATATAATTCCTCATCAGGCTTTGCTTTTTGCGGGTCTTTTTTGAAATGTGTGAGGGTGCCGTCATAATCGAGGAACAATATGCGTTTATTGGCTTTATTGTATTTTTTGAGGATTTCGTGCTTGGTATTTTTGATATTCTTTGGTTTATATGTGTCTTTGTGAGCTGTCTGGTCTTGCAATGCCCTTAGGAAATCGGTTGCCCATTTGTTGACATTATAGCGTTTAAGCCTGTTTTTCAGCGTATTATTTCTTTCTATCTGCTCTTCCACGGGCATCTTGATTGCTTCCACAATACTATCAGCAATTTGATCCATATTATTGGGATTGATGATGATGGCTTCACTCATTTCTTTTGCTGATCCAGCCATTTCAGAGAGAATCAACACCCCTTTGTTGTCTGGTTTGGATGCCAGGTATTCTTTAGCGACCAGGTTCATGCCATCGCGTATTGGTGTGATAAGGGCAATTTCTGAGGCAAGGTAAAGTTCAATCAGCCGTTCCAGCGGCAATGCCCTGTAAAAATACCAAATAGGTGTCCAGTTTATGCCACCATATTTTCCGTTAATCCTGCCCACAAGCCCATCCACTTCACGTTTCATCTTTTGATATTGCGGGACATTGCTTCGGGTTGGTGTTGCCAACATCATGAGGGTGACTTTTTCGCGGTATTCGGGATATTTTTCCAGGAACCGTTCAAATGCCCATAAGCGGTTGGGAATCCCTTTGCTGTAATCAAGCCTGTCAATGGATATGATAAGTTTTCTGTCTGGGGCACTTAGAAAATACCGGTCAATTTCACGTTGTATATCGGTTTTATCTTTTACCGAACGGTTGCGTTTTTCATTGGCTGATTTCTCAAAATAATCATAATCAATTCCCATGGGAAACACATCCAGTTTGATTTCACGGGTATCCAATTTTATGGTATTAAAATCAGCTTCATATCCCAAGAGCCTGTGCGCACATGATCTGAAGTGCCGTTCATAATCGTAGGTATGAAAACCCAGTAAATCTGCGCCCAGCATGCCTTCAATTAATTCATTACGCCATGGTAGCAGTCTGAATACTTCGTAAGACGGGAAAGGAATATGCAAGAAAAATCCTATCCCCAGGTTGGGAAATTTTTCCCTGAGCATGGCAGGCAAGAGTAATAAATGATAATCATGTATCCAAAGGATATCGTCTTCAGTAATTTCTTTTGCAATGGTATCTGCGAAAATTTGGTTGACTTTTTTGTACGATTCCCAGTACTCTGTTTTGTACTCGGTGTACTGCATAAAATAATGGAAGAGTGGCCATAGTGTACGATTACTAAAGCCATAATAATAATTATCTATGTCTTCATTTTTAAGGTAAACGGGGGCACATTTGTTGTCCCGGAGCAATTTTTCTGTTTTTTTAAGCCGTTCGTTGCTAAGGTTATGTGGTGAATACCGCGGCCAGCCAAACCAAAGGCTGTCCCGGTCCTGGTGAACTGATTTCATTCCTGTGGCTAACCC
>JBNJGX010000166.1:0-5920 GCA_051748025.1 Bacteroidota bacterium | reverse complement strand
ATATTGGTATTTGTTGTGCTGATATTCATGATGATTTCATTGTATCGTGAATGGGTTGGCCCGGCCATGACTTTTATGCTGGCTGTTATGGTTTTTGGTGTTGCCGGCATCCTTACTCCTTCAGAGATGCTTAGCGGTTTTGCCAATCAGCAGATAGCAGTAATACTGATGCTTTTGCTTATCGGAGATACCATCAGGAAAACCGGAGTGCTTGAGAATTTTTTTAACCGGGTTTTTATAAAAGCGCAAACGTATAATGGTTTTATGTGGCGGATGATGAGTGTAGTATCGGTATTCAGCGCATTTCTGAATAATACCCCGCTGGTTGCCATACTGATGCCCTATGTGCATACATGGTCAAAACGCCATAATTTGTCACCATCAAAATTATTGATCCCTTTATCTTACGCTGCTATTCTCGGTGGATGTGCAACACTTATCGGAACATCAACCAACCTGATTGTAAATGGTATGGTAATAGACCAAACCATTGTTCCCGAAATGCAAGAACTGCATATTTTTGATTACAGCCTTATTGGCTTTTTTATGATCGTGGTTGGCATTTTATATATGTTATTAATAGGCAAACATTTACTTCCTGACCGCAAAGATGTTATGTCCAGTTTTGACAACAGACATCGCAAATATCTGGTAGAAGCCGAAGTGATTCCGGGAAGCAAACTCAATGGAAAAACCATTGAAGAAGCCGGTTTGCGAAACCTTGAAGGCTTGTTCCTGGCTGAAATTTTCAGGGGACAACATAAACTTACGGCTGTAGGGCCAAAAACCGTATTGCGTGACAATGATATCCTGATTTTTGCAGGTGCCACTGAAACCATTGCTGATATGGTAAAGTCCAATACTGGTTTACGTCTAACACAGGTAGGGATGTTTTCCCGCAAGAAACATACAGCAGTTCGGGAGATAGTAATTTCTCACAATTCCAGCCTTATAGGAAAAACCATTAAAGAAGCAAAATTCAGGGGCAAATATGATGCTGCCATCATAGCTGTTCATCGTAACGGGCAGCGTATTTCCGGAAAACTCGGTGATATTGAGATTGAAGCCGGAGATGTACTTTTGTTGCTGGCAGGTGAAGATTTTGCTGCCCGTTCCTCAGATACAATGGACTTTTATCCCATCACAAAAGTCCGGGATTTCAGAAAACAACCAGCCTGGAAAAATGTTATCCTGATAGGCGGTACAGCACTGGCTATTTTACTTTCAGCTTTGGGGCTTGTCAAATTATTCATTGCATTGTTGGTACATATCATAATCATTACCATCACAAACATCATTAATCCAAAGGACATACCAAAAAGTCTTGATTATAACCTTGCTGCCATCATAGCCCTTGCCCTTGCCGTTGGCACTGCTATGATGAAATCAGGGGTGGCAGGAGAAATTGCCGGATTCTTTATTACATATCTGCAGCCTTTTGGTGTAATCAGTCTGATGTTTGGTATTTATCTGGTCACTGCTTTTCTGTCTGCTTACATTACCAATAAAGCAGCCGTGGCTATTATTTTTCCGGTTGCCATTACCATTGCTGCCGACCTGGGATTTAATCCCATACCATTTGTTTTATTGGTTTCATTTGCTGCTGCGGCCAGTTTTATAACACCTGTCGGTTATCAGACCAACCTCATGGTATATGGTCCGGGATCATATTCATTTAAAGATTTTTTTAAAGTGGGATTGCCATTAACCATTTTGTACATGTTTGCTACTGTATATGGGCTGGCATTAATTTATCAATTGTTCTGATATGAAAAACAAGATTGACATATGCTTAAAATCTGCTGTAGAAGCAGGAAATGCTATTATGCAGGTATATTTGCATGAAGATTTTAATGTGGAAATGAAAGCTGATGATTCGCCATTGACAAAAGCGGATAAAATGGCACATAAAGTCATCATGAGCCACTTACAGGAAACAGGTTACCCTGTCCTTAGTGAAGAAGGAAGCCGGATTGATTATGAAGAAAGAAAACAATGGGATAAATTCTGGTTGGTAGATCCCTTAGACGGAACCAAAGAATTTATTAGCCGTAATGGTGATTTCACCGTAAACATTGCACTTATTTCAGATGGATATCCCGTGGCCGGTATTATATTTGTGCCTGTTAAAAATGATTTGTATTTAGGCATTGATGGCGAAGGTGCCTGGAAAATAAACATTAATGACAATGCGTTTAAGCCTGCCGGAGAATTCATCAAATCTCATGGTGAAGAAATACAGGCTGATCCTGATATACCGGATAAGCTTGTGATAGCAGGAAGCCGGTCACACATGAATGAGGAGACAAAGCAATATATCAAATCAATGGAAAAAACATATGGCGAAGTTGAACTTATAAGCCGTGGATCATCACTTAAACTGTGTATGGTTGCGGAAGGGAAAGCACATATATATCCGCGATTCGGCCCTACCATGGAATGGGATACAGGTGCCGGTCATGCCATTGTTAATGCAGCAGGAGGCATTGTTTTGGATGCAAAGTCAAAAAAAGCATTAAGATACAACAAAGTTGATTTACATAATCCCTGGTTTGTGGTAAAACACAAAGAGGCTGTATATTAATTAGTGACAACTAGTTAGTCATACAGGTTTTTGTAAATATTAGTTACAATTGTTGAAATAAACGTGTTAATTTAAAAGCTGATTATGAATTATTCGGAAAACATTCATCCTGTTTTTGACCAGATCCTTAAACGGGAAGATAAGGAAAAACTGCTCGGGCAAAAATCCAGGGTGATCTGGTGTACAGGGTTATCAGGCGCCGGCAAAACCACACTGGCAAAAAACCTTGAAAAAGCCCTTTATAACAAAGGGCACCTGACACAAGTGCTTGACGGTGATAATATCCGTTCCGGCATTAACAATAACCTTGGTTTTACTGAAGCAGACAGGCATGAGAATATCCGCAGGATTGCAGAAGTATCAAAACTTTTGATTGAAAGTGGTGTTATTACGATCAACAGTTTTATTTCACCAACACATAAGATCCGTCATATGGCAATGGATATCATCGGAGAAAACAACTTTATCGAAATATATGTTAAAGCCCCTCTGAAAGTTTGTGAAGCAAGAGATTCAAAAGGTTTATACAAAAAAGCAAGGGAAGGTAAGATCAAAAATTTTACCGGCATCGATTCTCCTTTTGAACCCCCTGAAAACCCTGACCTTATCATTGACACACAAGATAATTCAGTCGAAACATCCCTGAATATGGCGATGGATTATATTTTACCAAAAATTCAACTGTAAAAAATTAAACCTATGAATGATTATTCACTGACACATTTGCGCCAACTGGAAGCCGAATCCATACATATCATCAGAGAAGTAGCATCAGAATTTGAAAATCCGGTAATGTTGTATTCCATCGGAAAAGATTCGAGTGTGATGGCGAGATTGGCTGAAAAAGCATTTACCCCTGGTAAAGTGCCTTTCCCTTTGATGCACATAGATTCAAAATGGAAATTCAAAGAAATGATAAAATTTCGTGATAATTATACAAAGGAAAAAGGTTGGGATTTGATCGTTCATTATAATAAAGAAGGTTTCGAATCCGGTATTGGCCCTTTTACACATGGATCTAAAGTGCATACTGATGTGATGAAAACCCAGGCTTTGCTCAGCGGCCTCAATAAATACAAGTTTGATGCTGCATTTGGAGGTGCACGGCGTGATGAAGAAAAATCAAGGGCGAAAGAACGCATATTTTCCTTCCGCGACGAATTTCATCAATGGGACCCAAAAAATCAGCGTCCTGAACTGTGGAATATTTATAATACCAAAATTCAGAAGGGTGAATCCATCCGGGTTTTTCCGCTTTCAAACTGGACTGAGCTTGATATCTGGCAGTATATCAGGCTGGAGGAGATCCCCATTGTGCCTTTGTATTTTGCCAAAGAAAGACCGGTTGTTGAATTTAATAATGCATTGATTTTGGTGGACGATGACAGAATGCCCGAAGCGCTTGCCAAAAAAGCAAAAATGAAAAAAGTACGGTTCCGCACACTTGGTTGTTATCCCCTTACCGGTGCAGTGGAGTCTGAAGCTGATACCGTGGAAAAAATAGTTGAAGAAATGATGACAACAACAAAATCAGAGCGTACATCACGGGTTATTGATTTTGATCAGGATGCATCAATGGAACAGAAAAAACGCGAAGGGTATTTTTGAGGTGTTAGGTGGTTAGGTGTTTTGTAAATTCTGGCTAACAAATTAAAGATTATGGAATCATTCAATGAGAAATACAAAAAAAGAAGTTATTATTTTGCAGTAAGATTGGTTAAGTACTGTATGAGATTAAGGAAAGAAGGCGTTCCTTATGATTTATTTAGCCAGCTATTGAAATCCGGAACATCGTTTCCTGCAAATTTCCGTGCAGCAACACAAGCACGTTCAGATACAGAATACTATTCGAAATTATGTATTTCTGTTGAAGAAGGGGATGAAACAATTTTCTGGTTATATTTGCTCGAAGATGACGGATTAGCAAAATCTGATAAAGAACTCATTTTTTTGCAACAAGAAAGTCAGGAACTGGTAAATGTTTTTTCTGAAGTAAAATGAAAAAAAATGGGTAAATATTATGGAAATAATTCCAAACAAACACCTAGCCACCTAACAACTAAACCCTAGAACCTAAATTAACTAAATTATGACAAAAGATATAAAAACCTTTCTCGATCAAGACGAAAAGAAGGATTTACTAAGAATTCTGACAGCAGGTTCAGTGGATGATGGTAAATCTACACTTATTGGCCGCCTGCTTTTTGACAGCAAACGCCTGTACGAAGATCAGCTCTCAGCCCTTGAAAGGGACTCAAAGCGCGTAGGACATGCCGGTGAAGATATTGATTATGCCCTGCTGCTTGACGGCCTGAAAGCTGAACGCGAACAAGGTATCACCATTGATGTGGCATACAGGTATTTTTCTACCAACAAGCGAAAATTTATCATTGCTGACACGCCCGGACACGAACAATACACCCGTAATATGGTAACCGGTGCTTCAACAGCGAACCTGGCTGTTTTGCTCGTGGATGCTCGCCATGGAGTGATTACCCAAACCAAACGCCATACTTTTATCGTAAATCTTCTGGGGATCAAACATGTGGTGGTCGCCATTAACAAAATGGACTTGGTGGATTACAGTAAAGAACGTTATGATGAAATTATATCAGATTACAAGAAATTTATCACCGGATTAAATATCCCCGATGTGAATTTTATTCCCATCTCTGCCCTTAAAGGTGATAATGTGGTAAATATTTCAGATAATATGCCATGGTACCATGGAAAAAGTATGCTGGAGTTTTTGGAAACTGTGCATGTGGCCAGCGATCGAAATTTTGAAGATTTCAGGTATCCTGTACAGTATGTGAATAAACCCTCACTGGATTTCAGGGGATTTGCCAGTACTATGGCTTCAGGAGTTGTAAAACCCGGGGATGAAGTCATGGCTTTGCCATCACGGAAAAAATCAAAAGTAAAACAAATTGTTGGTCCTGATGGAGCACAGGAAAAAGCGTTTCCCCCACAATCAATTACCATTACATTGGAAGATGAAATTGATGTCTCCCGCGGGGATATGCTGGTTCATAATGATAATAAACCTCAAATTGGACGACAATTTGAAGCCATGCTCGTGTGGATGGATGAAAACAAAATGAACCTTCAGACCCAGTTTTATATCAAACATGCTTACAATACCACAAAAGCCCGTATTGACAAAATTCAGCATAAGATAAATGTAAACAGCCTTGAGCATGAAGAAAGTGCCCCCTTTGTCCTTAATGAAATTGGACGTGTGGTGATGACAACGGTAAAACCATTGTTGTTTGATTCGTACAAAAAAAATAAGGAAACCGGTTCTTTTGTTTTGATCGATCCCATCACCCATAA
>JBNJGX010000165.1:0-5934 GCA_051748025.1 Bacteroidota bacterium | reverse complement strand
ATTATCCGGTAGCTTTATGTTTTATAATTCACCTATGATTTAGCCTTGGCTTTTGCCTTTAATTTATCGAAATAAACGGCAAAAGGCCTGTACGCCAGGTGTGACCATTTGCTGAAAGGCACTTCTATGACCAGCATAGGAACAAGCACAGCGAGGTGTACAACGTAAATATAGAAAGTAGCCTGGTCAAGCTCTACAAGGCGGAAGATATGTACCAGGATGCCGGTAACAGTGGTAAGGTAAAGAAGTATCAAAAACATCCAGTCGCTGTAATGCGAATATTCAGTACGGGCATTGTATTTTTTAATACGCTGAACAATTACAATCGTCAATCCCGTCAACAGCCCAAAAGTAGCATAATATCCCAAAAGACGTTGCGGATGGTGCCATGCATTCACCTCGGCTGTCTGAAACCAGGGCAGCAGGCCCACAATCATAATAAACATGATTGTATATCCTGTCATTATCAGTAAATGGAATACCCAGTAACGCCTTCCAGAAGCATCACATTTCTTAAATCTTATCTGTGTTACAAAATGCAGGATGAGATTAAAAAATTCGGTTATATAGGCCACAACGGGTACTTTAACTTTGCTTTTAATGATTGTTTTGTACCACATTCTCAGGATATTGGTGATCAACAGGCCACCAATTGTAGCGGCCATGGCCCAATCACCAATTTCCACCCAATGGACAAATTCCTCATTGCCAATATAACTTGAAAACCCGGCAATTTTTTCCATTGGGAAAAACACAATAAACAGCCCAACGACAACAGCAGCCATAATCAGAATGAATATCAGTTCCCAGATTTTCTTTGTATAGAACAATTTTGACAAACCTGTCCAGTCATAGACAGAAATAAGATAACGCCTGAGCGACATCATCAATTCTCCGGGATTGGCTTCACGCGGGCACGTATCAGTGCATTCACCACAATAATAACACAGCCAGGGGTCAAGTGAAATTTCAATTTTCTCATCTGCACCCAAAACACTTGCTCGCAACATTTTACGGGGAAAAGAATTGTTTTCATCAGAAAGCGGACATATCGCGGTGCAATTACCACAATTGTAACACGCATTGATATCAACCGCCCCATACTTTTTCAATCGTTCTGCAAAACCAGGGTCTATTTTATTCATTTTTTCGAATCTTTTGGTAATTTGTAATAATAATAATCGTCATCATTGACATCACCGGCTTCAATATCACCGAATTTTGCCATTGACATCACATGATATGTGAGTTTTTCTGTTTCTATGCCTGTTTCTTTTACAAGCTCCGGGATGGTTTTCTCACCGGATTTCAACACCTTGATAATTTCTCTTTTAACTTTATTATACGCTTTGAGCTCATCTTTCACTTCCTGGCGGACAGTGATTTTATCTTTCACTTTTTTAACCGTCAGTTCTTTTTTTGGTGATGTTTTTTTATCCGTCATTATTCAACAGTTTTTATTAATCCGTCAATCATAGATTCAATTTCTTTATCTGTATAGCCTACAATATCAATGGCATTTTCAGGGCATACCGGTGCACAGATACCGCAGCCTTTACAAACAGATTTATTAACCTTAGCCACTTCTTTACCGTCATCGGTAGTTATTTTACTGAGTGCGTCATAGGGACAGATTTCAACACATTTACCACACCACGAACAGGCATCTGTATCTATGGAAATGATGGTTGGCTCCAGTTCAATTTTTCCGCTGTTAATCAATGAATTTGCTTTAGATGCAGCAGCAAGGGCTGAGTTCATTGTCTCAGTAATATTTTTAGGCCCCTGGCATGTTCCGGCAATAAAAATACCATCAATCACGGTTTCCACAGGCCTCAATTTCGGGTGCACTTCATTAAAAAATTTATCGCTGCCAATGGGGGTTTTCAGAATGCCTGCTATGGTTTTACTGTCATTCCTTGGGACCATACCTGTCACCAGCACCACCATATCCGGTTCTATTTCAAAGGCTTCATTATCAAATAACAAGTCTTTATAAACCACCCTGGGGCTATTATGCTTCACTTCAACAACCGGTGGTTCTTCTTCATCAAACTTACAGAAGATATCTCCTTTCAGTGATGCTTCATCATAAAGCAATTCCTGTTTTCCGTATGTTCTTATATCCCGGTACAAATGGTAAGTATGAATGCCTTCGTATTTTTTTCTCAGCAACAGGGAGGTATGAATTGCCGAAGTACAACAGTATCTGGAACAATATTGATTTACTTCCTTGCCTTCATCTTCATCCTCTTTCTGACGGCTTCCCACACAATAAATGAACACCACATTTTTTACAGGCTTTTGATTATGCATCAACTCATTACCGGCATTAAGCTCTATCAGCCGTTTAAATTGTTGAAGTGTGACAATTTTATCGGATTGTTTATAACCATATTCACCCTCTGCAGGTTCATACGCATCAAAACCGGTGCTTAACATAATGGCGCCTACGTTGATATCAATCCGTTCGGTTTTCTGCCCCATATCAATGCAATCACTGTATGAAGACAAAAAATCATCATTGGGATTGAAACACTTTGGATAGATAGCCGGTTTATCGGGACAAGCCTTATCGGGCATATATATTGGTTTCCGTGAAGTTATCCCAAAATTATACTCATCCGGACATTCTTCACCCCTGTAATGCTTCATTGCACTGCGTACCCTTTCGGTATCAGCACCGGGTTTAATATACCTTGGTTTAATATTGATTTTTACGGCAAAATCGCCAACACTGCCTTTCATGGTAGTTACTTCAGCCCCTGTAAACAAACTTATTCTTTCACGTTTTTGTATTTCATCATAGAGTGTATGCACAATTTCATCGCCACGTTCATCTGTGGTAAACAAATCCCCCATCAGGGCCGTGTTTCCACCGACAAAATGTTTCTTTTCCACCAAAATTACTTCACTGCCCATATCAGCAAGGTCAATGGCAGCCCTCATCCCTGCCACGCCGGCACCAACCACCAACACTGCATTTTTTGCAGATATTTCAAACTGGGACAAAGCCTGTGAGTGTTTCACACGGTTTATGGCTGATCTCACTAAGCGTATGGCTTTTATTGTGGCTTCTTTTGGTTTATCGGTATGTGTCCATGAACATTGTTCACGGATATTGGCCTGCACATAGTTGTAAGGATTCAAACCAGCCCTTTCGGCCACATTTCTGAATGTATAAAGGTGCAATTTTGGTGAACATGAGGCCACAACAAGACCATCAAGTTTATGCCCTTTGATGTCATCAACAATTTCTTTTTGTGTTGAATCCGCACAGGCAAACATAACATCTTTGGCAATCAGCACACCCTCTTCTGCTTTGACAGTTTCCCTGACTTTTTCTGTATCCACATAATCTGAAATGTTGCCTCCGCAATGGCATATATATACTCCAATTCGTTCTTTCATAGCAATTTATTCTTTAATTTTTGAACTTCTGATATAAGCAGCAGCCTCTGATGAAGCAGCCCCGGCAGACAATATTGAATCCGGGATATCCATAGGCCCTGATGCAGCTCCAGCCACAAAAACACCATCCATATTTGTTTTTGCAGGACTGGAAAGAATATCGGACTGATTTACGTATCCATACTCATCAAGCTCAAGCGCATCATGTTTAAACATGTTTTTTACCCCCTTTACTGCCAGCGCTCCAACAGACAACACTACCATATCGTGCTCCATTTCAGTTCTGACACTACCATTTTCAATATCTTCAAAAGAAACAGTAAGGTTCCCGTCATCTTTACCTTTGATATCAGCCACTTTCCCTTTAACAAATTCTACGCCCATTTCTACGGCCTGATTGTAAAATTCCTCAAACCCTTTTCCAAATGCCCTGATGTCAATATAATATATGGTAACATCAGCCATGGGTAAAGCTCCGAGTATCAACTGTGCCTGTTTGATCGAATACATACAACATATTTGTGAACAAATGGTATTGCCAACGGATTTATCCCGGGAACCTGCACACAACACGTAAGCAATATTATCGGGCCGGCGTCCATCCGAAGGCCTGCAGACATGCGTAAAAGGCCGTGTAGGAGCCAGCAATCTATCCATATGCATCGAGTGAATTACATTTGGCAGCTCTTTGTAATGGTATTCCTTTTTCTTTTCGGGCTCAAACAACTCAAACCCCGTTGCCATGATAACAGTTTTTACGGATATCTGAGACACCACATCTTCCTGTGTAAAATCAATGGCATCGGCCGGACATGCCCTTTCACATGCCCCACATAGTGTACAATTGTCAATATCTAAGGCTGCAATCCTGGGGTTGGCAAGGTCAAACGGAACAAAAGCCGCCTTCCTGCCAACAATATCCCAGTTGTATTCATCTTCAACCACCACCGGGCATGCATCTTCACAATCCTGGCATCCGGTGCACAAATCGGCTTTTACATACCGGGGATGTTCTGTGAGCAATGCATTAAATCCGTGATCGTTTTTGTCAATCTCACTGATTTCACTGTTGGTTTTAATGGTAATATTAGGGTGTCTTGCTGTCTCCGAAATTTTTGGTGTTGCAATACATGCTGCACAGTCAAGGGTGGGAAACACCTTGCTGAGCTGAATCATTTTGCCTCCAATGGACAAATCCTTTTCCACCAACAACACCTTAAAATCATTGTTGGCCATGTTCAGAGCTGCCTCCTGTCCAGACACACCACCGCCAATAACCAGAACATCATATGTTTGATTTTTGTTATTGTTTTTTGTCATTGTTATTGTCTTTTTTGTATTTTTCAGTTTTGATGCTGCCCAGACCTGCTAATGTTTTACTAAAATTATGCATATGTTTTGCAAACGGTTCTGCGCATACAGAACAAACTGCTGCCATCTTCAGTCGATTGGGGTTGATGTTTTCATCCACCATTATTTCCTGGGTATTTTTCATGATATTGCCGGTAATTTCCCCACAATCCGGGGTATAAGGACAATCAGTGCCATCAGCAGCAATGAACACACCATCAAATCCCTGTTTCAGTGCCCTCAGTATCCACCTGGGCTTTATGCCTGAACTGCATGGTACAGAGATACAACATACACACGTAGAATAATGGATATGCTGTTGCCCTGCCAGGTCAATTCCCGGATCAGATATTTTATCTGTGGAAAATACCAATATCTTCGGGGTGAATTGTTCGTCTTCTTTTCCCATATTTGTTATGTTATGTTTAAAACTTTATGATTTTATGCATGCCACTCACTGCAACTTTATAAAAAACAAGGATGCACCCACAGATACCTCAAGAACTAAAATAAAGAGGATCATTCATGAATTTGCAGCATCTGAAAATTGAACACATTGTAAATATTTTCAACACGGATGCATCCTTTAAAAAACCGGAAAAACTTATTTTTTTCGCATATAAACCTTAAAATATCCGGTTTCTTCCACAGTACCTAAAAATTCATGACCTTTTTTATTGGCCCACTGTGGAATGTCTTTTTTGGTACCTTCATCGGATGAAAGCACTTCCAGGATTTCTCCTGATTTTATTTTCCCCATGGACTTTTTGGCTTCCAGCAATGGCCCCGGGCAAGCTGTACCTCTGGCATCTACTACCTTGTCAGCTTGGATTTCATTTAAATTCTCTTGTGTCATAATTTTTATTTTTTGGTTAAATTAAATAAACATGTGTATATCAGCTTTATCAGCTGCTGTAATATATTCATTGATACCCACAATATCATCAGCAAAATCAACAAAATCATCAAGTTTGTCTGCTCCCCAGATTTTCCCGGCCAATCCACAAATATGTACCCTGACATCGGTTATTTCCTTGGCTTCGGTAATAAATTCCTGCCATGGCTTTACATTTAATGTTTTCAGTGAAGCGAGAAATTCCTTCTTTAAATCCGGATTTTCAGCCATGTTTAACTTGTCTTCGTTTCCGGCAACATCTTTTTTAAAAGCCCTGG
>JBNJGX010000164.1:0-5990 GCA_051748025.1 Bacteroidota bacterium | reverse complement strand
AAGCCGTTCGTTGCTAAGGTTATGTGGTGAATACCGCGGCCAGCCAAACCAAAGGCTGTCCCGGTCCTGGTGAACTGATTTCATTCCTGTGGCTAACCCCCCTATGCCGGGTGTTAATTTTATATCTTTTTCACTAAAATCCAGACTTACAGGCAGTCTGTTTGAAACAATGATAATTCTTTTCATAAATGTTTAAAAATTTTGCTTAAGATACATATAATTTTGTAAATAGCAAAAAATTATTTTTGATTTTGGAATGGCTTTGATGATGGAAAACCTGAATTACGGTGTGATAGGCAATTGCCGGTCAGCAGCGCTTGTTTCAGAAACAGGGAATATTGAATGGTTATGTTTGCCGAAGTTTGACAGCGCTTCAATTTTTGCAAAAATTCTGGATAAACAAGAAGGCGGTGAATTTGGAATTTTACCTGACGGCAATTATGACATTAAACAGAAATACCTTGAGAATACAAATTTATTGGTAACCAGTTTCAGTGATGGCATAAACAGTTTTGAAATTATTGATTTTATGCCACGGTATATGAATGGTGATAATGAATATTATGCACCGCCGGATATAATCAGGTATATAAGATTAACAGGCGGGAATCCGGAATTCAGGATCGTATATAAGCCTGCCCTGGTATATGGTCAGTCAAAATCAAAAAGCATAATTCACAGGGATTATATTAAATCATACACCACCAATGGTGAGCATGATTCGGTATATCTTTATACAAACCTGAATTATTCAGATATTCTTAACGGTGAAAAAATCCGCCTTACGTGTGATGCATTTTTGTTATTATCCTATCATCAGAAATTGCAACGGCAAAGTGTCAAACGTTGCTATTTAAAAATGGAGCGAACCAAATTATACTGGCTAAACTGGTCAGAACGGACAACGGATTTTCCGCAATATGAGGATGAGATAATGCGGTCAGCCCTGGTTTTAAAATTGCTCAGTTATAATCCCAGTGGTGCGATCCTTGCAGCAATCACAACTTCTCTGCCTGAAACTATCGGAGAAGAACGTAACTGGGATTACCGCTTTTGCTGGATCAGGGATGCATCAATGACAATAAAGATTTTGTCAGGTCTTGGGCATCTTAATGTAGCGCGGCGGTATCTCAATTATATTTTACAACTTGTCCCGGTAAAGGATGAAGCCATTCAGATCATGTACGGGATAAACGGAGAAAAGAAATTAAGCGAGAAAGAGCTGGATCATCTCGCCGGCTATGAAGGTTCAAAGCCTGTCAGAATCGGAAATGCTGCCTACAAACAAAAACAAAATGATATTTTTGGCGTATTGGTTGATGTGATCTATCAGTTATTTAAATTGTTTGATGTTACGCTGACCAATTCAGAAGAATTGTGGACTGTTACCCGTAGTATTCTGAAAGTTGTCAAAAAAACATGGCGTGAGCCGGACAGGGGCATATGGGAAATCAGAAAGGACAACAATCATTTTACTTTTTCTAAAGTATTATGCTGGGTGGCTGCAGACCGGGGGATAAAAATTGCAGAGTTGATAAACATGGATGATTATGTTAAAGAATGGACTGTCCTGCGCGAAGAGATAAAGGCAGACATCTTAAATAACGCATGGAATGATGATTTGCAGTCTTTTACCCAGTCTTATGGCTCTTCTGACCTGGATGCTTCGAATTTGTTGATGGAATCATACGGATTTATCAGTGCGGAAGATCCGAAATTCAAAGCCACTGTACATGCCACAGAAAAACATTTGTCACGTAAGGGCTTGATGTACAGATACCGCAATGAGGATGATTTTGGCACACCAAAATCTGCCTTTACCATATGTACATTCTGGCTGATCACTGCATTACATCGCATCGGCGAGAAAAAGCGGGCCAAAGCCATGTTTGATGAGGTGCTGGGCTATTCCAATCACCTGGGATTGTTCAGCGAAGACATGGATTTTGATACAAAACGGCTGTTGGGGAATTTTCCGCAGGCGTATTCACATCTGGCATTGATAGAAACCGCTGCAACCATTGGAAACGGGGGTTGCCTGACAAAAAAGCGTATTGATGATTATCCCAAATAGTGTTTGTCAGTTCGAAGTCGGAAGTCCGAAGTCGGAAGCGATGTTCTGCACTGTATTAGGCTTACTTGCCGAGTGCAGCCAAAATGATGGAAATTTGGTACTTTTAAATATAAGCTGTATTTTTATAGACAAACACAAAATAAATTAAAACTGATACTGCTATGATAGCTTTCATTGAATGGTCTGTTGATCCTGTTGCTTTTGAACTTGGCGCAAGGGGAATAAGGTGGTACGGCATTTTACTCGCTACCGGATTTTTGCTCGGGTATATTTTATTTAGCCACATGGCCAAACGTGATGGGTTAAAACAGGATTTTGTTGACAAACTTGCCATATTTGTAATTGCCGGCGTTGTTATTGGCCTGCGATTGGGACACTGTTTGTTTTATAACCCTGATTTTTATCTGAGCAATCCTGTTGAAATATTGAAGATCTGGAAAGGGGGGCTGGCCAGTCATGGCGGAGCTGCCGGAATTTTAATTGCGGTCTGGTTGTTTCAGCGTAAACGAAAAAAGATCAGTTTTCTTTACCTGATAGACCGGTTGGCGGTTATTACTATGCTTGCAGGGGCATTTGTGCGAATAGGCAACCTGATAAATCATGAAATTGTGGGTATTCCCACCCAGGTTCCATGGGCTTTTATTTTCGAACGGGTGGATAATATCCCGCGTCATCCCAGCCAGCTTTATGAAGCCATCTTTTATTTTCTGTTTTTTGCGGTTATGGTTTTTCTGTATTACAAAAAAGACTGGGGAAAACGTGAAGGTTTGATCACCGGTTTATTTTTTACCACAGTTTTTGCGTTCCGGTTTCTGATTGAATTTACAAAATCCATACAGGTTGAAACGGGACACTGGGAAGCCAACCTGAATATGGGTCAATATTTAAGCATTCCATTTGTCATTGCAGGGATATGGCTGATGATAAGGGCTTTCAGTCGGGATAAGATTACTTTGCCGTTTAATAGGAATGATAAAGGTTGATATATAAGCTATGTGTTGCAGATTAGCGTACCCTGTTGGAAAAATGTTTAGTGAGGTTACGGAAAATGGTAACTATTCAGATACATAGATTATTGTTACTGCAAGACACTGAAGCGCTGAGAATAAAAAAGATGAGTTAAAATTGCTTATCAGGGCTATAATCCAATGTTTTTTTCAAATTAAAATGCAATAGAACCTACTGGGTTTTGTAAATAAACAGTTTTTAAAAATATTGAAATGTACAGAAAATGAAAACATTACATGCAATAAAAAATTATTTTAAAAAAAAGGAATAAATATTTGGATAATGAACATATGTTCATTATATTTGTACCATAAATTGAATAATAAATGTTGAACTAAAAAAAGGAGGTTATTATGCCATTAGGAGATAAATCAGGACCAAATGGTCAAGGCCCGATGACAGGACGCAGACTGGGATTCTGCACCGGAAACGATCAACCCGGTTATACATCAGACGCTCCCGGCAGAGGCATGGGGCGTGGTGCTAACGTAGGCGGCGGTTTCGGCCGTGGTGCTGGCAGAGGTTTTGGTATGGGACGTGGTATGGCTTATGGCCGTGGATTTGGACGCGGCAGGGGTTATGCCCGGAATGCAGGATATGAAGATCCACCTATGTCCCCCAAAGACGAAGCCAATATGCTAAAAGCTGAAAGTAAGCGTCTTGAAGATGAGCTTAAGGCTATTAACGGGAGAATTGATGAATTAGAAAAGTAATTCCTGGTTACCAAACCACATCCTGAATCATTCAGGATTTACAGGCAGCAAAAAGGAAACACAATTTCCATCCCGGTTTTCTTTTTGTCTGCCTTTTTTCGCATATTTGTGATAAAATAACAAGCTTATGCCAAGACGTAAACGTATGCGCCGGATTTCTCAGCTTCCTGGACATCATGGGTTTCGTGCTGTAAGGGGGCGAAATACTGTTAACAGGGATGTTATGCCCATAGTGTTGCATATTGAAGAGTATGAAGCCATCAAACTTATGGATTATGAATTGATGAGCCAGGCAGATGCTGCGAAATATATTGATGTTTCCCGTCCGACACTGACCCGGATATATGAATTGGCCAGGCGTAAAATAGCACAAGCGCTTGTAGAAGGCAGAAGCCTGAAAATAAGTGGCGGGAATTATGAAATGGACCAGGTATGGCACACATGCATGGAATGTGGCACGCAGTTTTCAGGAAATGATAATAAAGCTTGTCCATTTTGTGGGGGTGAGAATATAGAAATTATAAACGAAAAAAATGTATAAATTCAATATGATCAAAACCTGTTTTATACATGTAGTATTGAAGTTATTTTTACTGGCCGGTAAATAAAATACAAGTATATGAGGAAAATTGCCATAGCTGCCGAGAACAAAAGCCTTAATGCCAAGCTTGCATACAGGGCAGGGATGTGTCCCTGGTTTTGCATTTTGGATGATGATGGGGGGACAGAATTTTTTGAAAATCCCGGTTATTATGCCAGTGCAGCTTTCGGTGTACATGCTTTCAGGTTTCTCGAAGAAAAAAATGTAAATGTTATTGTTGCCAGGTTTTTCGGACCGCGCTTTCAGGCGTTAAGTCGTGAAAGCGGCATAAGCCTGATGGTGCCACCACCCCATGTTAACAAGGTGAAAGATATTATAGAATCATTTAATAAATAAAAACGTAAACATTATGCCAAATTATAACCGTAAAGGTCCCAACAACGAAGGGCCACGTACAGGTCGCAAGTTGGGAAAGGGTAATCCTGAAAACAAAGGCCTTAGTGAAGAAGAAATTGCCCGGAAAAATGAAGACAAACCCAGGCAGGGTCAAGGAAGAGGCCGCAAAGATGGTAGCGGCAGAAAACAAGAAGATGAACGGCAATCCCCGGGAAGAGGTAAAAAAAGCTCAAAGCGTAGGAACAGACCTGCTAATGAGCGTGGTAGAGGAGAAAGTGGTGGAAAAGGCCGTGGCAGAGGCAGAGGTAAAAGACCATAATGATACATTTGTTAACAGGGTTTCCCGTTTATAGGATCACATAACATATTTTTACACCACGTGAGTGATAAGTATTAGCTTTCTGGTTTAAAATGGATTGCATTGATTTTGAAAATCTTGTGATTTATTGTTATTGATTCAATATCTTATCAACATGTTGATGCAAATCTTCTTTTTTTTCTGTATTCAGGGAATGTTCCAGGTTTTCTGTGTTAATTTCGGGTAGCTTGCGGATCAATTGTACATAATTGGGGTTATCTTCATATTGCCGGAGCAAATTACATAAACGTTCAAATGCTGGTTTTGACAATGATGCTTTTAGATAATCCATGATGTCTGAAGGATTGATAAATTTATGCAGATCATCTGTATATTCTGTACTTTCTTTATGCCATGTTTCCAGCAAATTGATGAGGCTGGCATAATTGGCAGCGTTGGTGAGTTGATTGGTGGTTTTTTGTGGAGGCGTATAACGTTTCATATATTCGATAAGTTCAGATAAATATTGGGCTGACTGATGTCTTAATGATAACTCACGGGGTTTTACCACCGTATGAAAATAGACGCAGATATTATGTTTGTTGGCAAATTCAATTAATCCCTGGAAATCATGGCTGTTGATGGTTAAAGGGCAAACCAGCAAATTGCAGGACGTGTTGTGTTGATGGCAGTAGCTGATAAACCGTTTTGTGTTGCGGATGACATCATCAAAATTGGCGCCGCGACGTATTTGTTCGTAATGTTCTTTGTTCAGACTGTCAATGGAGATGTTGAAATGCAGGTTGTTGTATGTTTGGAGCATGGTTTCAATGCGGTTGCTCATGGTGTTGGCATTGGTTGTGATCAGTACCTGACATTTGGGATTCATGTTGTTTATCAATGTCCATATGTCATAATATATCGGTATCAGGAACGGATCACCGCCGGTAAATTCAGCCA
>JBNJGX010000163.1:0-6007 GCA_051748025.1 Bacteroidota bacterium | reverse complement strand
CAGGGAACAGCGTAAGCTGGCAGAATTAAGAAGGAAGGATGCTTTGGAGAAAGCCATCGAACCACATTTCAATAAAGAAATGGTGATGCGCATTACCGGGTTACCTCCGGATGAAGCTGAGGATTTTATGGATTTTTGCAATTTCTCACAGCATTTTTTGCTCAATACGCCGGATTATGTTATTGTCAAGCAGATTTTAAAGAAATTTAAAATTTACAAATCAACGCATAAATCTGACAATTCAGATTGAATGCTCGAAAACAAACATAAAAACGTCATAGTTTACGCCTTTGGGGGGGGCAGAAATGCATGTCTTTATAAATCAATCCGGGATGTTTTATCGACAATTAAACGAAACCACGCCCGGATATTTATGAAATATGGTAAACAAATACCGTTTTCTGTATGTTATGTAAAAATATCTATAGCATGAAAAATGTTGGTTTTCAAACCAAGCTAAATTTGTTTTCCAATTACATTGAAAATCCCCAAAATATTGATGTTAACTGGGATGCTCTTATTTCAATGAAAATTAATGAATACCTGAGTGCCAACCTTACTACAACCCTGATCTATGATGATGATATTATGATAGCTGTGGAACAGGATGATGGAAGTGTGAAAGAACGACCGGCTATACAATTTAAAGAGATGTTTGGTGTTGGATTTTCATACAAATTGTAACCAGTATAAGGATTACTTATTTCATATATGGACTCAAACTTAGACTTCTTAATGGGTTTTTTACATTTATGGCTGTGAACGGCTAAATCAAGTAGGTTCGATGCTTCGACGCAGCTTATTTCGACTTCGCTCAGTGCACCGCAATACAGCGCAGCACATCGCTTCGTTCACTACAAAGCAAGATTGGCTCTGCCATCGTTTGCGAAAAAATATTTAAATACAGGATCATCTCATCATACATATACCTGATATTGTTTTAAAACCACCAAATTCTCTTTTTTTATGATTATAAACATGTATCAGAATGATTTTAATCATTAATTTCATTAAATAGATATCCTATCTTTATATCTCAGATAACTAAAATTAAAATAAGGAGGATCATTATTATGAGTACTTATTCAGAACAAGCAAAAGCAGTATTTGATTTTATTGGTACATTATCAAAAGAAAATCCCGGCATAGCTGAGGGTTTTGGTAAAATGCATCAAGCCACTGGCGAAGATAAAGCATTGACAGCCAAGCAAAAAGAATTAATCGCAGTTGGTATAGCCATCACCATCCGTTGTGAAGGTTGTATAGCCTGTCATGTACAGGGTGCCTTGAAAGCAGGAGCTTCCCAGGCAGAAATTGTTGAAACCATTGGCGTTGCCGTGGTCATGGGCGGCGGGCCATCCATTGTTTATGGAGACAAAGCCTACAAAGCAATGAAAGAAATGATGTAACCATTTTATTATTCAAAGAAATAAACCTGTACAGAACGCTGTGCAGGTTTTTTTTTAAAGATTTTTGACAATTAATGATGAAAAAGGTTGTGTTTAATGTCTAAAAGACATCTACTGTTAATGAAAGATTGTAAAAAATTGTGTCTGCTCAATGTATAATCTATCATTACACTGAACAAAATTTAGTGGTTTGCAGTTTAAAACAAACATTCATATTTTTGCATCCTAAAAACGAAATGAAATGATAAACATAACATTACCCGACAACAGTGTCAGGAAATATAAAGCCGGGATCACAGGCATGGACATCGCTCAAAGCATCAGCCCACGCCTGGCCAAAGAAGTGGTTTCGATTTCAGTGGATGATGAAATTTGGGACTTATCCCGGCCAATAGAAAAAGACAGCCGCATCATCCTTCACAAATTCAATGATGATGAAGGCAAAATCGCTTTTTGGCATTCTTCTGCTCACCTTATGGCAGAAGCTTTGCAAAAACTGTTTCCGGGCATAAAATTCGGGATTGGCCCTGCGATTGAAAACGGGTTTTATTATGATGTTGATTTGCCGGAAGGGACTATCATCTCTGAAAACGATTTCCCGGAAATTGAAAAAACCATGATCGGACTGGCACGGCAAAATAACCCATTCATCCGTAAAGAAGTAACAAAAGATGAAGCCCTTGCGCATTACAAAGAAAAGGGCAATGAATATAAG
Organism: Bacteroidota bacterium; assembly: GCA_051748025.1. Taxonomy (GTDB): domain Bacteria; phylum Bacteroidota; class Bacteroidia; order Bacteroidales; family ML635J-15; genus JAQIBY01. The sequence goes on along the minus strand of JBNJGX010000163.1, from coordinate 3,883 downwards.
ATTGACCTGATCAGCGAGCTCGAAGACGATACCATCACTTTTTATACACACGGCAATTTTACAGATTTATGCCGCGGGCCACACTTGCCACACACCGGCCTGATCAAAGCTGTAAAACTATTAAATGTTGCCGGGGCTTATTGGCGCGGCGATGAAAGTAACAAACAATTAACCAGGATATACGGCATCAGCTTTCCCAAGCAAAAAATGCTCACTGAGCATCTGGAAATACTTGAACAAGCCAAACTCCGCGATCACAGAAAAATCGGAAAAGAGCTGGAATTGTTTACATTTTCCCAAAAAGTTGGGATGGGATTGCCGCTGTGGTTGCCAAAAGGAGCAGACCTGCGCATCCGGCTCGAAGATTTCCTGAAAAAAGAACTCCGCAGGCGCGGTTATGAAATGGTGATGTCTCCACATATTGGCAATGTTGAACTGTACAAAACCTCGGGCCATTACTACAAATACGCCAAAGACTCATTCAGGCCAATCTCTACCCCGCAGGAAGGCGAAGAATTCATGCTGAAACCAATGAATTGTCCCCACCATGTGGAAATGTACAAATTTAAACAGTATTCGTACAAAGACTTGCCTGTACGGATGGCAGAATTTGGCACCGTTTACCGTTATGAACAGCATGGAGAACTACACGGCTTAACCAGGGTACGCAGTTTTACACAGGATGATGCCCATGTGTTTTGCACACCCGGACAACTTAAAGATGAATTCAAAGCCATCATTGATCTGGTTTTCTATATTTTTAAAGTATTTGATTTTAAAGATTTTACATCACAAATTTCCCTGCGCGACCCCAATAATCAGGAGAACTACATTGGTACGGATGAAAACTGGGATAAAGCGGAAAAAGCCATCCTGGAAGCTGTCAAAGAAAAGGGCATGGACACCGTGGTTGAAACAGGTGAAGCTGCATTTTACGGTCCCAAACTGGATTTTATTGTAAAAGATGCCCTCGGCAGAGCCTGGCAACTCGGAACAATACAAATAGATTACAACCTGCCTGAACGTTTTAACCTGGAATACAAAGGCAAAGACAATGAATCCCATCAGCCAATAATGATACATCGCGCCATTTTTGGTTCCATGGAACGGTTTGTTGCTGTTATGATTGAACATACAGCCGGAAAATTTCCCCTCTGGATCACGCCGGAACAGGCTGTAATCCTACCAATCAGCGATAAATTCAATGATTATGCAAAAAAACTTTCCCGTTTGTTTAAAAATTACGATATTCGCACCCTGATTGATGACCGGAATGAAAAGATTGGCAGAAAGATACGTGATAATGAATTAAAACGCATTCCGTATTTATTGATCGTAGGTGAAAAAGAATACAAGAACAATACAGTATCAGTACGCAGGCAAGGGAAAGGTGATCAAGGAAGTATGCCAACAGAAGAATTTATTAACATGCTCAATAAAGAAGTTGAGAACGAAATAAAATACGAAAATTAATGTTTGTACATAAAGTAAAGAGTCTGTATTAGAAAGTTCGCTGGCAAGGCTTGCGAAGTTTGAAAATACCGGAGTCCCGAAAGATTCTTCGGGATGAGGATTTTTCAGACGAGCGTAACGCAGCCAGGGGCTTTATAAACAGCCTCTAATTAATAACCAAAATTAAAGGAGGACAAAGTCATAAGAAAAAAAGGCCGACCACAAAAAAGGAAAACCAGTTTATCCTACAGGATAAATGAAGAAATTCGTGTTGATGCTGTCAGGCTTGTTGGTGATAATATTGATGAGCCCGGTGTATATGATACCCGTGATGCAATGCGCATTGCAAACAACATGGGATTAGACCTGGTGGAAATATCACCAAAAGCCAATCCACCTGTCTGCAAAGCTGCAGACTACCAAAAATTGCTGTACCAGCAAAAGAAAAAGCAAAAACAGATGAAAGCCAATGCTGTAAAAATGGTACAGAAAGAAGTAAGGTTTACACCCAACACGGATGATCATGATTACCAGTTTAAATTAAAACATGCTGAAAAATTCCTGAAAGACGGAGCAAAAGTTAAAGCCTTTGTGTTTTTTAAAGGCCGCACCATCTTATTCAAGGAAAAAGGTGAATTTTTGTTGCTCAAACTCGCCCAGGACCTTGAAGAAGTTGCAAAAGTAGATCAGCTGCCAAAACTGGAAGGCAAGCGAATGATTATGCTGTTGTCGCCCAAAACGAGTAAAAAGAAATAATTAATTATTAACTAAAATAAGGTGGTATATGCCAAAAATGAAAACTAAATCCAGTGCAAAAAAACGATTTCAAATCACTGGAACAGGGAAAATTAAAAGAAAACATGCCTATAAAAGCCATATTTTGACCAAAAAGTCAAAAAAGCGGAAACGGAAACTTGGCCACTATACAACAGTGCACAAAGTGGACGAAAAAAATATCAAACGTCAACTGGCAATGAAATAGTTTTCTTTTAAATCAGAAAAAATTGAGTTATTAACCTTGTTCAGCCGAAAGATTCCCAATACAGGAACGCTGAGCAGTAAAAACAAAAAATTATGCCAAGAAGTGTAAATGCAGTTGCCTCAAAGGCAAAAAGAAAAAAGGTACTAAAGCAAACCAAAGGCTATTTTGGGGCCAAAAAAAATGTATGGTCTGTAGCCAAAAATGCTTACCATAAAAGTTTAATCTATGCCTACCGTGACAGGAAAGCCAAAAAACGTGTATTCCGCCGTTTATGGATACAACGTATCAATGCCGCCACACGCATGCACGGTATGTCTTATTCTGATTTTATGGGTAAAATCCATAGTAAAAACATTCAACTCAACCGCAAAGTACTGGCCGATATGGCTATGAATGACCCCAAAGCATTCAAAGCCATCATTAAGGATGTTAAAAAATAAATTACACACCTATATTTAATTTTTTCTGCCTCTGTTCCAAAAAACAGGGGCAGTTTTAATTAGTGCATCTTAAGAAAACAGGTGTTTTCTTAGATCCACCAAATAGTATGGCTCTATTAAAAAACATTGTTGTTTAAATATATTGTTATATTGCAAAATATTTTAATCAAAGTTATTGATATTTTTATTTTTGATGATGAAAAATTGATAAAATAATTCTTAATCATACAAAATCTGTATGAATAAACCAGGTAACCGTTCACAGAGTTAATAAGTGTTTAGGTTTAAATAAATTTCAAATGTAAAATATCAAATCAAAAATGATAAAGTGAAGAACCCGCCTGCCGCCCGCCTGCCGGACGGGCAGGGACGGGCAGGGAAAAAAACAACTTTGATATTTTTTATCCGTCTTCATTTCATTACGCCGCCTGCCTGTCGGCAGACAGGGACAAGTTCTAGCATTCGATATTTATCATTTAATTATTAAAACAATATGAGTAACCGGAAAATTACCTAAGTTATCTTATTGTTATTGCTTAAACCCTATGTGAAATCCTATGTGTTCTACTGTGCCTATGTGGTTCCACTCTGAATCTGCCCCGTTTTTTGAACCACAGTAGGACAAATAGCCAACATAGTTTGAGATTAAGAATAATAATAAATTTTTACATAGTAATTTTTTGGATGTCCTGATAATAATGTAGATTGACAATAGGTTAATGATAACTGGCTTTCTAATCAATGAAAAATATTAGGTAAACAAACGGATATTCATATAATATAAAGATAGCTGGAAAGCTCAGAATTGGAAGCAAAATGTAATGAATTCGTTTTCATATATTTGATAAAACCAAATTTTTCTAACACCATTTTATTTAAATTGAGCCAATAGTATTAACCAATCATGTCGAACATTTTGCCATTAATTGGTAATTTATTGAACTTTTCTTATTTTCACAAAATAAAATCAGAACTTGTCAAATATGAAATTAGCCATCATCGGATACGG
>JBNJGX010000162.1:0-6023 GCA_051748025.1 Bacteroidota bacterium | reverse complement strand
TTCGACCACAGTGTTATTTTTCCTGACACAAGCATGGACCCGATTAACCCTGCTGCTTACGATTTTACCAGCACCGATACCTGTGTCGAAAACATCATCAATGCCGGCGGACAAGTGTTTTACCGTTTCGGTGAAAGTGCCCAGTATCCGCCTGACGGACAGCCACCAGCCAATAAGGACAAATGGGCGCAGGTGTGTGTTCAGATACTGAAACATTACAACGACGGCTGGCACAACGGATACAATTACAACATTCAATATGCTGAAATATGGAACGAACCGGATTTACATGATTTCTGGACAGGCGATACACAGGAATACATTGAAATGTACCGGATAGCTGCTAACAAAATAAAAGATTATGACCCGGATATCATGGTGGGTGGGCCGGCTGTATCTAACCCTTATGACCGGTCTTTTATGGATGTGTTTCTGGATTCAGTTTCAACCCATAACCTGCCTGCTGATTTCATCTCATACCATTTGTATTACCATCCCAATCCTTATTACTTTTTGTACACCAACGAAGTGGTCAGGGAAAAAACCAATGCATACGGATTGACTGACATTGAACTGATAAATACAGAATGGAATTCCTACATGTTTAATTTCGATTTACAATGGGAATACGGCATGTTTGACGCCCTGAATGCTTCCACCCTTGCCTCAGCCCTGCACTATATGCAAACAAGTACCATCGGAAAATTTTTCCGGTATGCCTTTCGCAACACCTGGTTTGGGCTGGTAAGTGATGATGATGAATGGCACAAGCCCGGTCTGGCAATGCGCTCAGCTTATGATCTGATAAACGGCAGCAAACGCCTCCAAACTTCAGGAAGCGACAGCCTGGGGAAAACCATTACCGCAGCGAGAGATACCATCACGGAGCAAGTAAAGATCCTTATCGCTGATAATGCCTCTGCCGACACCGCTTACCAATTGCACTTTGATAACATCGAAGATGGCTTTGCTTATGATTATCAGGTTTACCGGACAGACTCACTCCATAAACATGAACTGATAAGCAGCGGCAATTTGAACAACACCCAGACAAGCATCGAACAAAACATTAACCCGCCGTTTGTTGATTACATTATCATGGATAAGGTGGTGCATACCCCCGCGACAAAAAATAAAAACCTTACCACCGTATATCCCAATCCAGCCCGTGATTATATTTATGTCAGCACCTGCGCATCATGTCCACCGGTTGATGTCAAGGTATTTAGCCTCGATGGCCGCTTTATCACGGCTGCCGGGAACATATCACATAAAAAACTCAACCTCCCCGGCATAAAAAGCGGTTATTACTTTGTCAATATCTATGACAACGGCAAACTCAAAAATTCCCATAAAATACTTGTAACCAATTAGACTTCAAGACTATAACCCCGCCCTTCCAGTGGATGTTTTTTTGGGCAGCGGAAAAACTTTTGCCCCTGATTAACCATGTCACCGCCTCTGCCTGCTACCTGCTGCCAGCATTGCTTTTTTTGCATTGCTGCGGACAGGAGTTTCCAAGGTCACTCTGCCCGCAGCGCAAAAAATGGCAATGCCCGGCAGCAGGGTATTCGGCGCCGGCGGGCTGCGGAAGGTGATGCATTATCTAAAAAAGATGAATAAGGATGGGGGAAGTAAAGTTTACAACCTGTATATCCAATTTCTCCGGGTAGTGTGGCAAAAGCTACCCACTCCGAAAATAAAGGCCGTAAAAGTTACAGGGAAACTGGTGTCTGGTTAAAGCATAATGCCTTCTCCCACACCAATTGGAAGGTCAAGGAAGAACCATATAAACAATAAGACAACCCACATAACAAACAGAATTATAGCGTAAGGGATCAAAAGTGAAAGCACTGTTCCGATTCCCATGTTTTTATTGTATTTGTGTATCCATCCGAGCAAAAGCGGAAAATATGGGTATATCGGGGAAATACAGTTGGTAATGGAATCTCCCACACGGTACATCAACTGAACAAATGCAGGGTTATAATCCAACTGTGCAAGCATTGGAATAAATATCGGTGCAAAAATCGCCCATTTGGCAGAACCGCTACCCATAAAAATATTTAAGATTGCCACAATTATCATAAACAAGACAAACAATAGCGGACCGGATAAGCCTGAGGCTTTCAGGAACTCTGCTCCGGAAATTGCAAGGATAGAGTCGAGATTAGACCAGTTAAAAAGGTTAATAAACTGAGCTACGATAAGCATTAAAACAATATAGCCTGCCATTTCTTTCATCCCGGCCTCCATAAATTTCAGTACATCATTTGCTTTTTTAACTGTACCAGTGGCTTTTCCGTAAAAATACCCTGGAATAGCAAAAAAGAAAAACAAAATCGGAATAAGCCCCCTTAAAAAAGGCGATGGTACGAGTCCACCTGTTTCAGGATCCCGTAAAGGCGCTCCTGCAGGCATTACCAACAAAGCAATTATAATTATATAAACAGATAAAGCAATGCCTGCATGATAAAACCCCTTTTTCTCAGCTTTATTTGAAACAGTTGCATTTTCAGGGGTTGCTGACATATCACATGAAATTTTATTACACCGTGGAATGGTAAATTTGGAAACAATAAATGCCCCCACGATACCCAATAACACTGTGGATGCGATCATAAAATACCAGTTAGCTGTGGCACTAACTTCCGCAACATCTCCCATGCGCTCGGTTATTGAAGAACTTATGCCAGCAAGTAAAACATCCGTTCCGGCAATGAAAAAGTTAGCGGTAAAACCGGCTGTTGCCCCTGCATAGCCTGCGATCAAACCCGCAATTGGGTTTAAACGCATTTGGGTAAATATGAGTGCTGCAATGGGCGGCACAATAACTACGCCGGCATCTGAGCCAATGTTACCACATGCCCCTATTATAAAAATAACCGGCAAAACAATTTTATTGGGCACAGCAAAAACAACTTTTCGCATCGCTGCTGCGAGAAGGCCACTTTTCTCTGCAACAGAAACCCCCATGATCATCACTAAAACAAGACCAAATGGGGCAAAATGTGCAAAATTGGTCACCATTTCCTCCACAAAACGCCTTAAGCCTTCCCCTGAAAGCAAGTTATTGGCTTTTACAATCTCTCCGGAAGATGGGTCGGTGGCACTAACTCCAAAATAGGAAGTTATGGCACTAAAAACCACAACAAATAAACATATCCAAACAAAAATCCAAAATGGATGAGGAAGCATATTCCCCAGTTTTTCAACCCACCGTATAACGCCTTTTGTGCCTGTATCTGAAGTGTTTGTTTTCTTTAAAACCTCACCGTTCTTGCCATTCTTTTGGTTCTTACCATCCTTGCCATTCTTACCTGCCATAGTTTTATCTTTTTCTCAGCTATACCTACAAAGCATTTTTATTTTTTATATTTTCCCATTTATCGGCAGACAAAAATAAAAATTTTAGGGAATATCACATATTATTTATCAATTTATCCTCACCGCATGATCACAATGCCCTTATTTTGCACAAGCAGGTGAATGACTTTTTCGATGTTTCGTTTTTCTTCAAGCAATTTCTGAATTTCTTCTTCATCGGAATCTTTGTTTTGCAACTGCTTGATCTTTTTTATGGTCTTATCCTGGGCTTTTTGCATTACCTTACGTTTATACTGGTGTATCAGATTGGGAATATATTCACCCAGCTTATCCTCAGGTGTCTGCACGAAACTACCCCGTTTCTCCCAGAATTTATGCAGGTAATATTTAGACACACACAATTCTGCCGATATATGGGCTATTTCAGGGTCGGGGTGTTGTATAAAGTACTGTTGTTCAATTTTTTTTCCATTTTTCAGCAGATCAGCCACTTCCTCAAAAAGTTTATGATACAGCAGGTTTTCAAATTTCAACTCATCATTTCTGATCTCATTGATGATATAATCAGCCACGGTACGTTCCACGCTTGTTTCCTGGTCTTTTTCAAACACTTTATTGCCATACATCAGCAACAAAGTGATGATCTCTTTTTCATGATCTTCAAAAACAATATTGGTTACATTAGCAGGCACAGCGGGCGTGGGCGCATTTCTGTTATGCAACTGTTGCCGCTTTTGTTGTTTCTGCTTTTCTTTCAGATATTTATAGCGGAATTTCTGAAGTTCTTTGTATAGGATATCTTCATCAACATCCATCATTTTGCTTACGGATTTAACATACTCAGCCTGCGTGATGTTATTATCCAGCACAGAAATACTACGTACAATAGAGCTGATCATTTCAGACCGTTTAACAGGATCATTACGGGCTTCATCCATCAGCAACCTGGTTTTAAATTGTATGAAATCGTCCTGGTGTGTTGCAATGAAATCACGTATATCGTCCGGGCTGTTTTTCCGGGCAAAAGAATCGGGGTCTTCACCTTCGGGAAGCATCACGAGTTTTACATTCATGCTCTGTTCCAGTATCATATCAATACTGCGCAATGAAGCTTTAAGTCCGGCAGGGTCGCCATCATATAAAATTGTGATGTTTTCAGAAAAACGCCTTATCAAACGTATTTGATCCTCTGTCAGTGACGTGCCTGATGAAGCCACGACATTTTCAATGCCTTTCTGATGCATGGCTATCACATCGGTATATCCTTCTACCAGGAAACAAACATCCTGTTGCACAATGGCCCTTTTGGCCTGGTAAATACCATACAGGATCTTACTTTTATGATACACTTCCGATTCGGGGGAATTCAGGTATTTGGCCGTTTTTTTATCCTCAGCATTAAGTATGCGGCCACCAAATCCCACAACCCTGCCTGAAACAGAATGTATCGGAAACATCACCCGTCCGCTGAAACGGTCAACACGCCAGTTATCCCTGACAATTGTCAATCCGGTTTTTTCCAGAAACTCGAGTTTATATCCTTTGCCCAGGGCATATTCTGTAAATACATCTTTGCCTTCCGGGCAAAATCCCAGGTCAAACTTTTCTATCATCGGATCGGTAAACCCGCGTTCCCTGAAATATGACAATCCCACAGCACGACCGCGCTCATCCTCTGTCAGTTGTCTGATAAAATATTTTCTGGCAAATTCATTCAGCACCATCATGCTTTCCCGCATATTGCGTTTGGCCTGATCTTCATCACTGGTTTTCTCTTCTTCAACCTGGATATTGTATTTGCTTGCCAGGTATTTCAATGCTTCCGGATAGGTCATGTGCTCATGCTCCATGACAAACTGTACAGCATTACCGCCTTTGCCACAACCAAAGCACTTATATATTCCCTTCGACTGCGATACACTAAATGAGGGGGTCTTTTCATTGTGAAAAGGACAGAGGCCGACATAATTTGTCCCGCGCCGTTTTAACTGCACAAAATCGCTTATAACATCCACTATTTCAGCGGTATCAAATATGCGGTCTATGGTTTCCCTCTTTATCATAAGCAGTTGAGAATGGCAATACAAATGTAAACAATTTACATGGATTTTTAGGCGGTAAAATGATTAAACCATAAATGTATTTTGAGGGTTAACGGCGATGCTGGAATTGGCAGAATCCATAGCAATGGGTTCTAATAAAGATAACTGAAGTTTCGCAGTTTATAAATAACTAAAAATAAGCTAACTACAAATAAAACAATATAGTATGTTGTTTGCCTAAAAATCAAAATATTTGTGTTTTAGTCTAACTGGTAAATAAAACTGCAGAGTTTTTCGTAAATAAGAATACAGAGTTTTTGGCAACAATGGTACACAGTTTTTTGCTGAATTGGACATGCCCAATTCAGCAAAAAACTCAACTTTACCGGGTTAATCTTTAAACCTGGAATTATGAATGAATTTTATAACAAGTTGATTATGTACCATCAGATCTATCAGATGAAACAAAATTAACTCCTGAATGAAGCAGGAACAATCCCGAGATCAGCTATCCGCAAAAAAGCGGATAGCTGCCGGGATTTTTACGATTTCTTGGCAGTGCGGGTACCCCGCAAAAACTATTAATGGCACTAATAAAAGTCCATTAGGCTTATGGTTCATCATGGGACGAGATTTTCACTATGGCTTTGTTGG
>JBNJGX010000161.1:0-6076 GCA_051748025.1 Bacteroidota bacterium | reverse complement strand
CCGGATGAACAACAAATACAACGCTGTATCAAAGCATTTCAATGATTATGACCAACTGACAGAAGATATCGCCAAAAAACTGGCAAACGGCAATGTGGTTGGTTGGTTCAGTGGCAGAATGGAATTTGGTCCGCGTGCCCTTGGCAACCGAAGCATCCTTGCAGACCCGCGTAACCCTGACATGCAAAAAAAATTGAACCTCAAAATAAAACACAGAGAAGGGTTTCGCCCTTTTGCACCCTCAGTGCTTGCGGAAAACAGCAAACAAATTTTTGATTTACACATTGATTCTCCTTACATGCTTTTTGTTGCTTCAATAAATAAAAATCACCGGTATGACCTGCCTGAAAATTACCATCAATTACCGGTATTTGATAAACTCTATTTCCAACGCAGCAATTTACCGGCAATCACCCACATTGATTTTTCTGCCCGTGTACAAACTGTTGACAAGAACAGAAACCCTGATTTTCACAGGCTGATTAGCGCTTTTAAAAGCCTTACCTCCTGTCCTGTTCTTGTCAATACCAGTTTCAATGTCCGGGGAGAACCCATTGTATGTACACCTGAAGACGCTTACCGTTGTTTTATGGCAACAGATATGGATTTTTTGGTAATGAATAATTTCCTGTACATTAAATCTGAGCAACCCGGCCATAAGAATAAAGGGAAATGGCAAAAACATTTTGATAAAGATTAAATTAACAAACCAATAAAATATAAGTTATTTTTCTCAGAAGTAAAAAAGTCTTGTGTTTTAATGTAAAATACTTATTTTTGTTTTAGTAAATATTGTGGTTTCCCTTAATTTTCATTATGAAAGTAAAAGCTTGAACATGAAAAAAATTGCCTGGATATATATCAGATTTGTTCAAAGGATATTGATCAATGTTCTTTTAACATTTGTGTTTTTGGTAATATTTCCAATAACATGGATTTTTTATATGCTTTTTGTTAAAGAAAACAAAATAAATAAGTCTTTTACACATAATTCCAGTTATTGGCAACCACATGAACAACTTAACAATAACCTGAATGATTACATTAATCAGTCATAAACCATGAAAAAAGTAGCATATATATTCCGGCAAATGTTCCTGCTGATAAAAAAGAAAAACCTTAAATTATTAGCCCCACTTCTCCTTATTCTGGCATTTTTGGCTATTCTCGTTTATTATGTTGGTCCTGCAGTAATTGTTTCATTTATTTATGCAGGCGTTTAAAATTTTGGGTTGATGTCATAAAATGTTGATTTATATAATGTTAACTTAACCGGGAATGAAATGAAAGAAAAGCAAAAAATTTGTAAACGATGTGTGATGCCCGAATCACCACCTTATATATACCTTAATGAAGATGGCATTTGCAATTTGTGTGTTGCCTATGATTTATCCGGCAATACGGAAAATAAGAAACCACTGGAAAGCGATTTAATTAAAATACTCAGTAAAAATAAGCGGAAGGGCAAATATGACTGTATGGTAATGTGCAGTGGCGGTAAAGACAGTACATCGGCACTCTATTATATGAAAAAGCGCTATAAGCTTACCCCCCTGGCCTTTACATTTGATCACGGTTTTGAACCGGATGACGCAATGGAAAACATCAAAAAAGCAACAGATGTCCTCAATGTGGACTTCATGCTTTACAAATCCATGTACATGGCTGATATGTTCAGAAAAATTATTACCAGCGGCTCTCCCACTGTCTTGTGTCACCCATGTTCAATATGGTATATGGACCTTGCTTATGATATTGCCGAACGCTTTGATATCCCATTAATTGTTGCAGGCTGGACATCAGGCCAGTCTTCAAATGATGCCATTGAAACAAAATCCGGCTGTGGACAACATAACCCTGAATTCAGGCAAATGTCGGAAGATACAGAGGCTTTTCTTAAAACCGGAATAGATATCCCAAAATATAAGAACTTTCCGAAAAGCATGCAGGCGGTAATAAAAAAACATAAAAAAAGAAAAAGAGCACAAGTAATATCACCACACTGGTTTTTACCTTACGGACCCGAAGATTACGTCCCGTTAATACAAAAAGAACTTGACTGGCATTATCCAAAACACAGCTATCCCAAAGGATCAACTAATTGTTCTTTGAATTTTTTATCTGTCTACTATTCAATGAAACATTATGGATACACCCATTATCATGTTGAAGCAAGCAAACTAATACGACAGGGTCAATTGCTAAGGGAAGAAGCAATAGAACAACTTAAAATAAATTTTGATGAGGAAACCCTGCAAGAGGAATCAAAAAAATTAGGTATAAACTTCAGTGAATACAAATGAAAATATTGGGAATTTCATCATATTATCATGATTCCTCAGCGTGCATTATTTCCGATGGAAAATTAGTCGCTGCAGTACAAGAAGAACGTTTCGACAGAATCAAAAACTCATCCGAACTACCGGTGCAATCGATAAACTTTTGTGTTCAGAAGGCAAATATTGGTTTTTCAGATATCGATCTTGTAGCATATTATGAAAAACCTTACAGTAAATTTCAAAGGATTATCCAGGATTACATAGAAAAATTCCCCCGGTCATATGGATCATTTTTAAGGAATATGCCATTCTGGCTGCAAGACAGATTGATTTTGCCACTGGTTTTAAAAAAGGAATTTGCTTACGAAGGAGAAACAGTGTTTATTCCTCATCATTATTCACATGCAGCCAGCAGCTTTTTTCTTTCTCCCTTTTCAAAAGCCGGCATTATTACTGCTGATGGAGTTGGTGAACTGGAAAGTACATGTTATGGTGAAGGCGATGGTAATAAAATTAAATTCCATAAGCAGATAAATTATCCGAATTCCCTCGGACTGCTTTATACAGCAATCACAACATTCCTGGGCTTCAAAGCTAATAGCGGCGAAGGAACCTGTATGGCTCTTGCCAGTTTTGGTAAGCCTGATTACATTAAAGAATTCGAAGAACTAATTCATATTGCAGAGGATGGTAGTTACATGCTAAACAAGCGTTACTTCCCCATGAATATTGGTAAAAAGATGTATTCCCGGCATCTTGTCAAATTGTTGGGAAAAAACCGGGATCCTGATGCAAAAATTAATGACAGACACAAAGCTATTGCAGCAACTTTACAATATGTCGTAGAAGATGTTTTAATCAAAATTGCACGGCATACGGTACAACAAACAGGGAATCATAATTTATGTTTTTCAGGAGGTGTATTTCTGAACTGTGTGGCAAATCAGAAAATACTTGACCTGCCTGAAGTTGAAAATGTGTTTATTCAACCTGCTGCCGGAGATGCTGGAGGTGCTATTGGTGCTGCATATTATGCCTGGCATCAGATATATGACAAGCCAAGAAAATATGAGATGAAACATGCCTGCCTCGGTCCTGAATTTTCATCAAAAAATATACAGGCAGCACTTGCTAAAAAGCATCTTAATGCAAAAGCATGTAGCGAAAGGGAATTGTTAGATATTGTGACAGAAAAGATAATTTCAGGAAAAACCGTAGGCTGGATGCAGGAAAAACTCGAATTCGGTCCTCGGGCTCTGGGCAGCAGATCTATCCTGGCAGATGCAAGGAACCCTGAGATGGTAAATATCCTTAATAAAAAAATCAAACACAGGGAATGGTTCAGGCCTTTCGCCCCTGTTGTTAAAGAAGAAAAAGCCAATGAGTATTTTAAACTTAAAAACATGTCCCCTTTTATGCTGCTTGCCCCTGAAGTACATCCCGGCAAAAAAGACATCATTCCTGCCGTAACTCATGTTGACAACACGGCAAGGGTGCAAACAGTGAATAAAAACATCAATCCTTTATTATGGAAATTACTGGATGCTATGGAAGCCAAAACAGGCGTGCCGGTAATAATTAATACGTCATTTAACCTTAAAGGAGAACCAATTGTTTGTAAACCGGAAGAAGCCATTGCCGATTTTTTAAAAACCGAAATGGACGCTTTAGTTATGGGAAAATATTTTGTTGAAAAATGATAAACACAATGATAAATATCTGTAAGTTTAAGTTTAAATTTGTATTTTTAATTGTAATATTTTTGAATAATTGAATAAACCAAATAAAAATAAAATCCTGAAACTTTCTTCTCTTGCGGGACTTATAATCCTAATTGTTTTAAGCCTGTTTTATATCAAAAATATAAGGATATATGAACCTTTGACAATGGATTTTAAGGGCATTTCTGATCAACAGGAAAAAAACATTCAGTTATTCAGCATAAGCCCTTTGAATAGAAAATTACATCTATTCCAAGAAGATAGTGTTAAAGGTTGGAACAATTACAGTTTTTATCATAAATCTGTTGGCTTTATATTGTATGACAGCATTTTACAAAAAATCGATTCAATTGATGTATTTTTAAATAACACAACTTATAATATTCAACCTGAAGACTTACAACTTTTTAATAAGATTAACGGAAAGAAATCATACCTATTACCGGAAATAATCAAAAGCAATTATAAATTATTTAAGGTAAAAAATGTTTTACTTAACGCCGGTATATCCAAATATTTGTTTTTTGGTTTACTGGTAATTACCTTGATAACCTTTTTTATTCATAAAATAATTGTTCTGCTAAGAAGTGGTAATAAAATAAAATTAAAAACTATTTTGCCGGTCATCAAAACAACTGTAATATGTTTATTAATTGCTTCAGGTATATTTTACGGTTATTTATTTATCAAATACTCACTGGTTTCTTTTGTTACTTCATTTTTTATTATTCTCCTTGCATTTATAATATTCTGGCTTATTGCCCAGGCAATTATCAGGTTTTTTGATTTAAATCAAAAAACTTCAAGAATATTAAGCATAACTGTTGTGGTTTTCTTTTCATTAATCCTGATTATTGAAATGACATTGAGGATAGCAAATGTTAATGAAAGTTACAATGAAGCCAATGAATTATATTATGTATCTGGCTTTAACCCTAAACTTTACCATGCAAATAACAATGATGCCAAATCAGACAAGACAAACACCCACAGACCTCAAATTTCTAAAAATGAGAAACGTAAAGAATTTTCATATCAAATTAGTACAAATAAAGAAGGGCTCAGGGATATAGATCATCCCATCAAAAAACCGCATAACCAATACCGCATTATTTGCCTGGGAGATTCTTTTACTGAAGGCGTTGGAGCACCTCAGGATTCAACATGGCCGGTATTGCTACAGCATGAATTATCCAAAGTTTCCACTAAAAAAGACATAAAAGTATTTAATGCGGGGGTCTCTTCTTCCGATATATTTTACGAATATAATTTATTAAAAAATAAAATGCTGAAATATTCACCTGACCTGGTCTTATTGTCATTATCAAGCTCAGATTATGATTTTTACAAATTCAGGGGGGGATTTGAACGATTTACAGAAAATGGCATACAATACCGTGATCCACCTCCATGGGAAAAATTTTATGCGGCCAGTTATATTTTTCGTTTTATCCTTAATAATATCTATAATTATAACGGCATGTTTTCACCGGTACAACAAAAAGTTAATTATAAACAGGCTTCCAAAGATATTTATCGTTGTGTTTATAGATTTAAGAAGTTGGCAGAAAAAGAAAATTTTAAACTGGTTCTTGTTTTTGTTGATGACCAAAATACGGTTTACTTTCCAATGAAGAAAAAAATCAAAGACACAAACATGTTGCCCGTTATTGACCTTTTTGAATATAGCAATGAAGTTCTTAAGCTAACAGAAAACGACAGACAAAAATTATATTGGAACATTGACGGACATTGTAATTCTGATGGCTATTATATGTTTGCCAACGGCATAATGTGGAATTTTGATAAATCAGGCATTTTGGACTCATTAAAAAACAAATGATGGCTAAAATACATCCCACTATATTATGATATTTGGGATAAAGCCCTTCTGCAAAATGACAGCTCAAAATTATACGCACAAACAAACGGAACAATAATTAATGACAAAATCCGGAAATACCTTGCAAATGCTCGAAACAAAAAAAAACAGGAGATTCAATAATATTTTTTACATTGCAGATTATTTGAAACAGGATACATTTTGACTTTTGACGCAAACACATACCGAAAAAT
>JBNJGX010000160.1:0-6153 GCA_051748025.1 Bacteroidota bacterium | reverse complement strand
AGTGGAAGAATTTATACGCAACGTGCATAAATAAAAATTAGCGCTCTGTTCTGAATATCGGTTGATCTGAAAGAATTAACTATATTTGACATTGAACACGGTGAGAATAATGTAAATTCCAAAACACAAATAGCAAATGACAAATAAATTGCAATTCTCAAATCCCAAATTTCAAACCAACACGAAATACTGATGCAAATGAATCTGTGAGTAATAAATTTATGTTTCAATCATTGAAAAATTATAGTTGTATTTGAATTTTTGTTGTTGTTTATTATTTGCTTTTTGACATTTGTTTTTTGACATTTTTACCAAATAATGCAAGAATATTAGATGTAGGATACTAAACTACAGCATATGAAAATTTCAGGTTTCACGATGGTGAAGAATGCAACCAAATTGTATTATCCCATCAAACAAAGCATTGAATCAATTCTGCCCATTGTGGATGAGTTTGTCGTGGCTTTGGGTGATTGTGATGAAGATGACAACACGGAGGAAGAGATACGCTCAATAGGGTCTGATAAAGTAAAAATCATCCATACCGTATGGGACATCGAAAAGTTTCCCAAAGGCACTGAAAATGCACATCAAACTGATATTGCCAGGTCGCATTGTTCTGGTGACTGGTTGTTTTATCTCCAGGCCGATGAGGTTGTACATGAAAAATACCTGCCTGTCATTCAAAAACGTTGTGAAGAATTATTGCATGACAAAGACGTAGAAGGCTTTGTGTTTGATTATGTGCATTTCTGGGGGGATTATTACCATCATCAAACATCACACGTATGGTACCCGCGCGAAATTCGCATCATTCGTAATGACCCCGATATCCATTCCTGGGAATCGGCACAGTCTTTCAGAAGAATCCCTGATTTTGACGGGAAAAACTACAGACAACAAGAAGGAACTTTTAAATTGAAATGTGCATTGGCGAACGCCGAAATTTATCACTATGGTTGGGTTAGGCCGCCAAAACTTATGCAATCAAAGAAAAAATCTCTCGCTACCATTCATCAGGGAAAATCAACCGTTGAGCAAAAGTACCAGAAGCGGGCAAAACTGTTTGATTACGGACCACTTGGGCGTGTTGATAAATTTAAAGGCTCGCACCCAAAAGTCATGCAAAATTGGATAGAAAAGTTTGACTGGGCTGATGAGCTCAATTATTCATCAAAAGAATTAAATCCCGCCAGGGAAAAACTCAAGCACGACAAGCATAAATACCGCATCGTTAGTTTTATTGAAAAAAATATGCTTTGCGGAAAACGACTGGGGCAGTTTAAAAATTATACCCTGCTTAAATCCAAATAAAAGGGTATATTTGTGTATGAATTGTTGCTAATGAAAACATCGTTTCAAAAATATATGCTTTTATTGCTGGGCTGTCTGTCTGTGACTTTGGCAGGATTAGCCCAGGGTTATCAGTTCCGGGAAATCAGAGGGTACAATGCAGGTGCCACATTTTATGGTTCCCCTTTGGTGACAAGCAAAAGTGTGGTGATTGGAAACCACGATAAACATGTATATTTTTTCAATCATGAAGGGGAGTTGCTGAATAAATTCAAAACAGATGGATTTGTTCATGCCACACCTTCTCAACTTGATAACGGACAGGTAGTAATTGGAAGTTATGACCGTTTTTTATATTTTTTTACACCAGAAGGCAGGTTTTTGGAAAAACGCAGAATCGGAGGAAGGATTTTTACCAATATCGTGCAAAGTATTGATGATAAACTGATATTTGGCTGCAACAACAGCCTCGTGTCTATGGATATTGAAACAAAAGATTTCATAAAGAAAAGGACATGGAACCTACTTCATGGCAGTATCGAACGATTAAGTAATGGTGAAATAGCCATTGGTTCAAATGCAGGAAAAATGTTTTTTGCCAATTCACTCGGTGAGATATTGCGTCAATATACTTTGGATGGCTGGATAATGCATTCTAAACCGGTTGAGCTTAGTAGTGGCTACCTGGTATTTGGAGCATATGATAAAAACCTGCATTTCGCTAAACTTAATGGAGAGCCTGTCGGTAAAGTAAAACTTGGGGGCAAAATTCATGGGACACCGGTTGAAAATACAGACAAAAATATTATTGTCGGCACCTTTGACGGGAATTTGTATTTCATTTCACCGCGCGGCAGAAAACTTTATCATTTTTCCGCAAACAAAAAAATTGTGGCTTCTCCGGCACTGCTTACTGATGGCAATGTTTTGGTTGCCTCCTATGATAAAATTTTGTACCTTGTTTCTGGCAAAGGCCGTGAGCTGGCACGGTATAATACCGGAGGAAAAGTGTTCTCATCACCAAAAAAAATAAACGATTCCACAGTGGTGACAGCCAATACAAAAGGAAGAATTGTTTTTTTACGTATATCTCAATAATAACAACAACATTTCCACGGGCAATAAATCACGGGAAAAATTGTTTTATTGTTGATGTTAAACGATTATCTTTGCAGAATGATTTGGAGGAATTTTACAATTATTTTATCAGCAGTGATGATTCTGGTTGTTAGCTCATGCAGCGAATACCAGAAATTGCTTAAAAGTGAAAACTATGAACTTAAGTATGAAAAGGCTTTGGAATATTATGAAGATGAAGATTATTACAAGGCCAAAAACCTTTTTGAGGAGCTGAAAAATATTTATAAAGGTACCGAACGTGCTGAAAAAATATATTATTACTATGCATATTGCTTGTATGCCGAAGGTGAGCTGGCACTTGCGGCATACCATTTCAGGCAATTTGCAAAAACTTACCCAAACAGCAAACATACAATGGATGCTGAATTCAGAACAGCCCTTTGTTTTTATGACCTTGCTCCAAAACCATCACTTGACCAGGCTTTTACTGAAAGGGGCATAGATGCTTTTCAGTCTTTTCTTAACAAATACCCCAATACAGAGTATAAAGATACAGTGAATACCCTTGTTGATAAGCTGCATCACAGACTTGAAACCAAATCATACGAAAATGCCTACCTGTATTACAAAATCAGAGAATATAAAGCTGCTATAACAGCTTTGCAGAACAATATCGAAGATTATCCCGGTTCCCCATATAATGAAGATTCAAGGTATTATATCCTCAAGTCATGGTACCTGTATGCCGAAGGCAGTATTTTTCAAAAACAGGAAGAACGTTATGAAAAAACACTCACGGCATATCACAAACTGGTTGATAATTACCCCGAAACAGAATACCTGGATAAAGCGAAAAAAATTAAAGAAGACGTTGAAAACGAATTAAATAATTAAAACTATGGATTTTAAAAAATCTAATGCACACCCCAATGTTCAGACCCTTGACATAAAGAAAATGACCGAAGGTGCTGAAAATATTTATCAGGCCGTTATTGTTTGTGCAAAACGGGCAAATCAAATCAGTGTGGATATCAAACAGGAATTGAGCCAGAAATTGGAAGAATTTGCCAGTTACACCGACAACCTCGAAGAAGTATTTGATAACAGAGAGCAAATTGAGATCAGCAGTTATTATGAGCGCCTGCCTAAGCCTACTGCATTGGCCATTGAAGAATACCTTAATGGAGAGTTATATTTCAGGAAACCCGAAGAGGATGATGAAATAAATGAGCCTGCGAAATAAAAAAATACTGCTTGGAATTACCGGTAGCATTTCTGCTTATAAGTCTGCATATTTGTGCAGACTTCTTATTAAAGATGGTGCAAAGGTACAGGTGATCATGACAAAGTTTGCCCGGGAGTTTATCTCGCCGCTTACTATGTCTGCCTTGTCTGGTAGGCCTGTGATGGAGGTAACCCACAACCATGATACAGGTGAATGGAATTCACATGTTGATATGGCTTTATGGGCAGATGCTTTTGTTATTGCCCCGGCATCATTGAATACCATGGGTAAAATGGCAAATGGCATTGCCGATAACTTGCTTACCACAACCTATTTTTCAGCCAAATGTCCCGTTTTTATTGCCCCGGCAATGGATTGTGATATGTATGAACATATTTCCAATCAGGAGAACATGAAAAAACTCAAAAAACATAAATGTATCTTTATTGAGCCTGAAACAGGTGAACTGGCAAGTGGTTTGGAAGGAACAGGGAGACTGGCTGAACCTGATATCATTGTAGAAGCCTTAAAAAATCATTTCAGCCAAAATTTAAAACTCAGCGGTAAAACATTTATGGTTACTGCCGGCCCTACTTACGAAAAAATTGACCCTGTCAGGTTTGTAGGTAATTACTCCAGTGGGAAAATGGGGTTTGCCATTGCTGAGAAATTGGCAGAATACGGCGCTGATGTCATCCTGATTACAGGCCCTACATCCCAAAATACGTCGCATGAAAATATTGAACGCATCGATATCCATTGTGCTGATGATATGTATAAAGCATGTATGAGTTTTTTCCCTTCAACTGATGGTGCTGTCATGGCTGCGGCTGTGGCTGATTATAAACCTGCAGCCAGCAATAAAGAAAAACTCAAAACCAGTGGCAAATCAATCAAACTGGAACTGACCCCTACAAACGATATCGCCGCAGAACTCGGTAAAATGAAAAATGACAAACAGTTGCTTGTTGGTTTTGCACTTGAAACCAATGATGAGGTTAAAAATGCTAAAGCAAAATTAAAAAAGAAAAACCTGGATTTTGTTGTCGTTAATTCATTGAAAGATGTAGGGGCAGGCTTCAATTATGATACAAATAAAATCAGCATTGTTGACAATTCAGGAAAAATTGATAACTTTAAACGCAAAAATAAACATAATGTGGCTGAGGATATCGTTAATAAAATGATAAATCGTTAAAGTCACATATATAATTATGATATACAGATTATTCATATTTCTCATAGCCGTTCTGTTTGGCAACTTTTCTGTGAATGCACAAGAGCTGGATTGCCGGGTTCAAATATCATATTCCCAGATACAGGAAACAAGTAACCGGGAAATGTTCCAGGAAATGCAATCGGCTGTTTATGAATTCATGAACAATACCAGATGGACTGACCATGTGGTAAAAAAAGATGAGCGAATTGAATGTAACATGCGGATAGAACTCAAAGAAAAAGTTTCTGCTGATGAATTTAAAGGTTCTATCCAGGTGCAGTCATCCCGTACCATTTATAATACCTCGTATAAAAGCCCCGTTTTTAAACACCTTGATAAAGACTTCCATATCACATATGTTGAGTTTGAACCCCTTGAATTTAGTATCAGCACACATCAATCTAATTTTACATCTATCCTGGCTTTTTATGCTTATGTTATCATAGCCATGGATTATGATACTTTCGGCATGAAAGCAGGGGACCCGTTTTTCCAAAAAGCTGAAAAAATTGTGCAAAATGCTCAAAATGCACAGGAAACCGGATGGAAAGCTTATGAAAGTACCAAAAACCGGTACTGGATTGTGGAAGACATGCTCAGTGATACATATTCTCCCCTGCGGGAAGCTATGTATATGTACCACCGGCAAGGTCTCGACCGTATGCATGATAAACCCGATGAAGGAAGGTCCAGGGTGGAAGATGCCATCATGGAGCTCAAAGATGTACACAATAAAAGACCTGGATCATTCCTTATGTCTTTGTTTGTGAATGCAAAAAGTGATGAAATTGTTAATATTTTCTCAGAAGGATTCCCCGATCAAAAAAACAGGGTAGTGGAGGTTATGAAAGAAATTGACCCTGCAAATTCCTCCAGGTATGATAAAATCCTTAAGGAAGAATAACCAATGCTTAGCTGGTTGAAAATTAAAAATTACCTGCTTATCGAAAACCTGGAAATCCAGGTTCCCGGTGGTTTTATTACCATCACAGGTGAAACCGGAGCAGGAAAGTCTGTCTTGTTAGGGGCAATTTCAATGATTACAGGGAAACGTGCCGATACCTCAGTTCTGCTGGATAAAAAATCTAAATCAGTCATTGAAGCCGGATTTATCATAAACCGGGAACATAAGGCTTTTTTTGATAACAATAACCTCGATTTTGATGAAGAAACCATCATCCGCCGTGAAATATCCGGCATTGGTAAATCAAGGGCTTTTATCAATGATACACCGGTAAAACTCGAGCAACTGAAACAACTGACAGACAAACTTATTGATATTCATTCGCAGCATCAAAGTTTGTTGGTGGCCAAATCAGATTTCAGAATTAATGTA
>JBNJGX010000159.1:0-6177 GCA_051748025.1 Bacteroidota bacterium | reverse complement strand
GCCTTTCTCTTAAATCATACGGTTTCTTTTCTTCGGACATTTGTTTTGATTTTAAGATTTTAGAATTGGGATTTATTTTGGATTTTGTTTTTTGGATTTTGAGCTTTCCGGTTTATCCGGTTTAGGGTTTAATCAATACAATAAAATTTGGGTAATTTTCCGGTTACTCATAAAAATTAAGTAGCCGGTAAATGGAAAATTGTTAATTTTACATTGTGAAATCACAAACAAGGTATTGCTGTGAAAAATTCAATGAAATTTTTGTTTTTGTTAGCCGGGATTGTTTTTTACGTGTTTCCGGTAGTTGCCCAATCCGGTTTTGAACCGGCATGTGTGAAACAATTAGATGAAAGCCGCAAGTTTAAAGTGGATGCCATGCGTTATTACTGGGCCAATCCGGAACCTTCCTTACAAAACACTTATAACATTTCCGGTGTCTCCGATGTGGATTTTACCTGTTATGGTGTGGGTATATTGCCCTCAGAACCATTGAATTATGATGAGATAAAGCTGGAAGTGAAAGCCGGGAATGAAGCATGGAAAGCTGTTGATGCCGATTTTACCCCCGAAAGGATTGTCCGGGATGACCTGTACTGGACAGACCTGAATTTTTCGTATGACGGGTATCCCATACGCCAAATATCCATGCGCATCCGTCTTCCGGAAGGCGTAAGCCTTGATTCGGTAAAACTGCAGGTGTTTAATATGGATTTTCATAAAGATTCATCACAAAAACACCAGGATACAGAAAAATCCCGGGCTGATGACATAACACGAACCGGAGATTGCCCTGAATACCCGGAAGTAATCCCACGGTCTGTGTGGCTGGACCCGTATTATACCCAACCGGCTTATACCCCGACCGTTATTTCAGCCCATCATGTGGTGATTCATCACGGGGCTTCTCCGGATTATGATGATGGACCAACAGTGGTTCGCGGTTACTGGAATCATCATGTCAATACGCTTGGGTGGAGCGATATTGGATACAATTACCTGACCGATAAATACGGGAATATATACAAAGGCCGCATGAATTCAGACCCCCTGAACCAGGATTGCCGTGGTGCCCATGCGGGAGCATCAAACGATGAATCCATAGGTGTGAATTTTCTTGGAACTTCCGATATTACCTATCCGACATATATCCAGCTTGACAGGGTTTACCAATTGCTGGGCTGGTGGTTTAACAAACGGGGGTACGACCCCACTGAATCGGCAGATATCGTGTTGCAAAGCGGAGGCACCGGCAGCGTACCAAGAATCTGTGGCCACCGTGATGTGAACATTGGTGGGACAACCTGCCCGGGCGATACCTTAGAGGCGTTGCTGCCACAAATACGTGACATGACAGCAGCACGCATTCAGGCGTGTGAATCTGAGCCCTATACAGAAATATCCGTTGCAGGGAACTGGCAAACAGAAGATTTTACGGCAGCATTCACCGATGTTGACAGCTCCGGGTTTGGTATTCAATCCCGATTCTGGCAGGTGCTTGATTTTGACGGTAATCTATGGGATGCCAACCGCAACAGGGGCCATTTCAATGACAATTTTCAAACAACCATGCATCCGGATTGGATAAACGCTGCAGGCACCTGGGAAATCAACAATGACCACCTGTACCAAAGTAATGAAGCCGAGGGGAATACAAATTTATACATCCCACTCAGGCAGCGTGATACTACGGCATATTTATACCACTGGCAGATGAACATTGACGGCACAGGTGACAACCGGCGTGCAGGCGTACATGTATTTTGTGACTCGGCGGAACAAAGCAACCGGCACAATTCATACATGGTGTATTACCGTGTGGACGATAATAAAGTGCAACTTTACAAATACATAGATAACACGTATTATATGCAAACCGATGATTATGCCGAGATAGATGCCGGTGAGTGGTATGACTGTAAATTGTATTACAACCCATCAACGGGTGATTTAAAAGCCTGGCTCAATGATGTGCTCGTATCGGAATGGACGGATGATGACCCGTATCCGGAAGGAAGGCATTTTTCATTACGCACAGGCAATGCGCAGGTAATGTACGATGATATGAAAATATATACAGCACGCAGTGAAAACGAAATGGTGGCAACCGGCAATGAAGATGCCCATATTTGGCACCAGAATCCCCATCCTGACACAGCATCCTGCCGGATAAAATCACTGTTGCTGGATAACCTTGACAATTATTCGGCGGTGGCCGGACTGGATGTCAACATTGACTGGACAGCCCCTGATGCAGTGGCTCTGCGTGATGGCGCAGAAACCGATACCGATACCATTTACGGTTTAACCCAGTATCCGGCTAACTGGGATAACCCCGGCGACATGCATTCCGGCATCAATGCTGTTGAAATAGCCCTGGGTACAGAGCCGGGTTTGACAGATGTGCAGGGGTGGACAGTGGTAAGTTCAGGGAATGCATTTGTTTTTTCTGATCTTGAAATGTTACACGACAGCATGTATTATGCCAGTCTCCGGTTGACAAATAATGCAGGCCTTGATACTATCATTAGCAGTGATGGGGCTTTGGTCCGGCATGCAGCGGTGGCGGATTTTTTAGTCAGCGAAACTGATGTTTGTGTTGATGAAAACCTTGAATTCTATAATGCATCCGCGTATGAAGATTCTGTTAGCTGGTTTTTTGAAGATGGGAGCCCTGAGTTTTCATCGCAGGATACTGTATCGGTGGACTGGGCTGAAAGCGGGAGTTACACGGTAAGCCTTACTGCCTGGTATGGCGGCAACATGACAGATACCAGCCTGGATTTGAATATTACAAAGCATGCTTATCCCATACCTGATTTTTCTGCATTATCCACAGAAGTTGAACTCCCGGATGCCTTTGTTGCCTTTGTCAATGATTCTGAAAATGCGACGGATTTTTACTGGGATTTTGGTGATGATAACGTGTCAGAACAAGCCGAACCCTGGCATGTGTATGATACCACGGGGGTATATACTGTGATGCTGGTGGCTGCCAACGATTACTGCCCTGCAGATACCCTGGTGAAAGAGGATTACATTACTGTGCAGGAAGAAAATGCCATTGGAGATATTACATCAGCGGGGGTATCCATTTATCCAAACCCTGCCAATGATAAATTGTACATTGACCTGTCTGAGTCTTCATTTCACCTGAAAAGTATATTGGTGGTAGATTTGCAGGGCAAACGGCTGATAGAAAAATCGGTTGATGCTTCTTATGCTGACCGGATATCCGTTGATCTTGGCAAATTATCTGCCGGAACGTATTTCATTGGTTTGAAAACGGATAACAATGTGTTGTGGCAGCAATTTGAAAAAGCAGAGAAATGACAATCGAAGGTATTGTTTTTTTATGGTGAGGGCGTGCCCCTGATTTTTCTATTCGCTTAGCGAGTGATTCGCTAAGCGAATAGAAATTCAGGGTCGGTCTCCCTGCCAGCCGTGTTATAGTATTTGGGTTGGCAGGCTGGCGGGTGCTAGCTGCCATCTGCTCTGCGGGTGCTGACAAATGCAGCAAAGTAGTTCGCTCAATCGCTCCACTCTTTCCTGCATGCAGCACCAACGCATCACAGCAGGCAGGCTAATCCGCCTACCTGCCCGCCGATGTAAATATTCAATGGTAGGCAGGCGGGCGCCCTCACGCGATTTTACCCATACATCATAGATAGTTCTTAACTTTTTTCTCACCGTATTGAGTAAAATGTTTTGTTATATTGAGTATTTTGTAAATAATTTTGTATTTTTGTTGCATGACATACGAAAGACCACATCTTAAACAAATTTTGAACCGCCTACAGGGTAAGAGGCAATTTATTCAGGTACTTAAAGGCCCGAGACAGGTAGGCAAAACGACCATTGCAAAACAATTGCTTAACAAAATTAACATCCCTGCTCATTATGCTTCAGCCGATGGGATGAGCGGTGCTGGTTATATATGGTTAGAAGAACAATGGGAAATTGCCCATGTTAAACAGAACAATTCAAAAGCTCTTGATTTTCTGCTGATTATTGATGAAATTCAAAAAATACCCGATTGGAGTGAAACAGTGAAAACCCAATGGGATGCTGACAGCTTCAACGATAATCCCATCAAAGTGCTGCTTTTAGGTTCTTCTGCCCTCATGATGCAACAGGGGCTGAATGAATCCCTTGCAGGACGGTTTGAGCTGATGCATATTCCCCATTGGTCATATACGGAAATGAAGGCTTGTTTTGATTTTTCGCCGGAACAATACGTCTGGTTTGGTGGTTACCCGGGAGCCGCAAGCCTTATCGAAAATGAAATGAGGTGGAAAAACTATATACTTGAATCGTTGATAGAAACAACAATTTCAAAAGATATCCTGATGTTGACCCGCGTCAACAAACCTGCCCTGATGAAACAGGTTTTTGAACTTGGCGTTAAATATTCATCCAAAGTTCTGTCTTTTAACAAAATGCTTGGACAACTACAGGATAGTGGTAATACAACAACCATTGCACATTATATGCGATTGCTTGACCATGCCGGTCTGCTATGTGGATTACCCAAAATATATAAGGAAGAATTACGAAAAAGCTCAAGCAGCCCGAAATGGCAGGTAAAAAACACATCCCTGCTTTCGGCATACAGTCCTCATACATATAAAAAAATTCAGCAAATACCTGTAACCTGGGGGCAACATGTTGAATCTGCTATCGGTGCTCATCTTATCAATCATGCTCAGCAAGGAAAATATTCAGTTTACTATTGGCGGCACCGCAACGATGAAGTGGATTATGTCATCAAAAAGGGAGATAAAATCGTTGGTATTGAAATTAAAAGCGGACAAACGAAACAAACCCGGGGCATGAAAAGCTTTAAAGAAAAATTCAATCCTTACAAAATCCTACTTGCAGGTACTTCCGGACTGCATTGGAAAGAATTTCTTAACCTGAATCCAGATGTTCTTTTTAATGCATAGTCCGGTGATTATTGAGTAGATTGTTTCATTGTATTGAGTGTTTTGTAAATACTTACTGAGTAAGTGGGTAGATGACACAGTAATATTCTTCCCCCATGCATTCCGCACTGAAAACCAGGGGATTGTTCAAAAATAATTTTTGAGGTAAAAGAAATATTTCTTACATTTGGCTAAACATGACACCAGGTACAAACTATTTTCCCAGGTTCTTATTATTCAGGCATTGGTTGAGCTGATTGAGCTGGTTGCTCCTTCTGCATAATGTTCTGGAATCTTTGTTGCAATTCCTGATTTTGCTGCATTGCATTGTTTATTTCAGAATACCGTTTTTGAGTCAGGCCTTCTTCTTTGATTTTGTCCTGAATTTTTTTCTGTGATTCTGGTTGGATTTCCTGAATTGAAGCCATTACAGATTCATATTGTTTCATTTCTTCTTCAGAGGCATCTAATTCTTGTTCAGGGTTTTGTGAAGCTTGTTGCATTTGCTGAAACCTTTGTACGCTCAATCCTTCATCTTGAATGATCTCTATCATATCCTGCTGCACTTCCTGCTCAGTCAAAAAAACGCTGGCAAATTTTTCCAACTCTTCGTCGGTTATATCACCTGCCTGAGGTTGATTCTGCTGCGGGGGGGCATCCATTTGTTCCTGCTGGTTTTGGGGTTGCATTTCTTTTTGTGTCTCCCCGTCATTATCATCCTGGTTGTTTTCACCGTTTTTACAGCCATAAATAAACAATATGGCTAACATAATAATTCCGATCTGTTTTAAAGTCATAATTTTCCTTATTTTTTGATTAAAATTACATTTGGGTTTTTACAACGTTATGTCTTTGTGATTTATTTTACAAAAACACCTATAATTTTTCAAAATAATTTATCTTATGTTAAATTGTAATAGTCTGATATTCTGACATAAAATCGTTGCTAACGGTTAGCAACGGATAATATTTATGCTTTAATAATAATTTGACAAATAATGCATTATGGTACATGTTTATTTTCTGCAGCCTGACGCAGGCCGGCATCCTGTGTTTTGGTACAGCGAGCTGTTTGCCCTCACGGCAGATTGATTGGCAATAAAATCCTATCCGTGAGGAAAGCAACAGCCGGTGTACCGGAACACAGATAAAGGCCGGAGGCAGAGACCATCTTTAATGGACATGATAATGTTCCCGCTGCCCAAATAAAAAAATTACTTGTTAAGGGTTGCCGTCATCACCCGTCCGTCTTCTT
>JBNJGX010000158.1:0-6199 GCA_051748025.1 Bacteroidota bacterium | reverse complement strand
GTCCTACTGTGGTTCAAAAAACGGGGCAGATGCCGGCGTGGAACCACATAGGCACAGTAGAACACATAGGATTTCACATAGGGTTTAAGCAATAACAATTAAGATAACTTAGGTAATCTTCCGGTTACTCATATTGTTTTATAATTAAATGATAAATATCGAATGCAAAATAAAAAATGTCAAAGTTGTTCTTTTTCTTCACTTTATCATTTTTGATTTGATATTTTACATTTGAAATTTAAAGCACAAAAAAACAAATCACAAAAAACAAAACCCGTCTAGCGCCGGGCAAGCTTTGTCAGGCATAGCGAAGACTGATAATATTCAATTTCATAAATGAGTTCAATCTAAAAAGCCATTTTAATCCCACAAAAGCGCCAAGACACAAAGGAAACACAAAGTAAAATAATTTGATTACCAGCACTTTGCGAAACTTTGTGTCTTTGTGGCTTCGTGGGAACTTTTGTTATTTTAACTTCTTATACTGGGCTCATAAATTCAAAAATTCAAAACACTACCAATGGCAGGAGAGCAAGTTTGGAATTTTCTCTTTTGGTCATTGAAATTTGTTTGACATTTGAAATTTGGGATTTACCTGCCAGACGGCAGACTGGTTTGTCATTTGGTGCTTGTTATTTGGGATTTATAATCTATGTGTCCTACTGTGGTTCAAAAAACGGGGCAGATGCCGGCGTGGAACCACATAGGCACAGTAGAACACATAGGATTTCACATAGGGTTTTCAGCTCCTCGCTTAGCCATGGCCATAGCCGCCGCTAATTCGCTTAGCAAGAGGCTCGAGAAAGAAAGCAGGAAAAATTGCTTTTTTATATGAAATATTTTTCATATATTAGCAATTTTGGAGGAATTAACCATTTTATGAATTAAAAATCAAGCTTATGAAAAAGACAGTACTATTATTACTCGGCATGCTCTTTATGTGGGCAGGACAGGTAAACGCCCAATGGTCTATTGATGCCGTTGAAACAGATTACACCACTGATTTCGAAACCACCATTACCGGTGTTAATGAAGGAACATTTGACGGTTCCGGATTTGATACCCTCCCGGCTACAGGCCAGTTAGATGCCAATGGCTGGGCAGCATATGGTTTTGATGACGGGGATAAACCTTTTGGTGATACCGCAACCACCGGTGATTTTGCACGCGGCAGTTCCACGGGTGAAGAAATAACAGGTGGCATTTATGCATTCGAAGTTGAAACCGGAAATACAGCACTTGGTGTACAACCTGGCGGTAGTGATTTTACTCCGGGTTGGTTCGGATTGAAAGTGCAGAATAACACAGGTGAAACCATTAATTATATTGAATTTGCTTATAATGTCTGGGTATATAATGACAATGACAGGAGCCAGTTATTCAACGGAGAGTTTTCAACAGATGGAACAAGCTGGATACCCATGCCGGATTTTGAATTTACCACTCCCCTGGATGCAGATGCAACACCTGCATGGAACAAAACAACCCTGTCTTTTTCTGATTTTATTGGATATGAACTGGACGATGGAGATTTCTTATATTTCAGATGGTATTCTGACGATGATACTGGGTCCGGTGCCAGAGATGAAATTGCCATTGACAGTATAACCATAAATACCTCTTATGTATGTGAACCAGTTACAGATTTTCCCTTCACTGAACATTTCGACGGGGGCGAGTTTCCCCCTACATGCTGGAGTACAGAAGGGGGCGACAACTGGCAAGTTTCCGATACAACAAATGAAGCCGGCGGCACAGCTCCCGAAGCTGATTTTTACTGGGAACCAGCCACCACAGCAACCCAAAAACTGATCAGCCCGGAAATTAATACATCAGGCTTCACCTCCCTCCTTTTTTCATTCCGGCATTTCCTTGATTACGACACAGGCGGGTTTGATATTGGAATGGCTACCACCAGCGACGGAGGCGCAACATGGGACACATTATTTTCGGCAACACCTGTAGGTAATATGGGCCCTGTAGCAGATACCACATTGATCAACAATGATGATATGGGATCAGAAACATTCCAGTTCTGTTTTTTCGTTGAAGGAGAATCAAGCGGACTTAATCACTGGTATATAGATGATATTGCACTCAGCGAACCAAATCATGAGACAGAATTTCTCTCCTATAGCTTTCCTCAACAAACAGGACCGGCAGAGATCATTGATGCATTACAAGCCATTAACGTTCAAGTTGAATTTGCGACAGATCTTACCGACCTCGTGGCAGAATTCGAACTTTCAGAAGGGGCAACTGCCGAAGTATCGGGCGTACCTCAAACATCCGGCGTGACATCCAACAACTTTACCAGTCCTGTAACTTACACAGTAACAGCCCAGGATGGCGAAACAACGGAAGACTGGATAGTAACCGTATCAGAAGCAGACGCCCCTCAGGGCAGTGATTGTACTATTCCATTCACTGTTAACCTCCCGGCAGACATGCCTTATGAAGATTTAAACCAAACAAATTGTGGGTTAGGCAATGCTTATGACGATACAGAAATGAGCAGCTATGACAATGGTGAAGATGCCATTTATGAGATCAACGTCTCTGAAGAAGTAGTGGTCGATATTACTTTGGATCCCTACTCAACCACTTATGCAAGTTTAGGATTATTTGAATCATGTCCTGGCGTAACCAATTTGATTGATGATGCAGGATCATCCACAGCAGACATCCGTGAGCTTGACAGCATAGTATTAACCCCCGGCACTTATTATGTTATGGTTGATATCCGTCCGGTAGGAGCATCTTGCATCCCTGAATATGACCTCACCATTGATGTAAATCCTGTTTTTGATTATGTCACAAATACAAGCCTTGCATTAACCCCTGAGACACAAACAATCAATGTAGATGAGGAGGCTACCGGATTTATGGAAGTTGATTATCCGGGAACCGTATCACCGGATATACCAACCGATTTATTAACAGATGCTCAAATAGATCTGTCTGAACTCCCTGCCGGTGCAGAAATTGAAATACTGGATGACGGCACTTCATTGGGAACTTATACAGTTACAGGCGGAGAAACTGTCTGGGCCAGTGAAGCCTTTAACGACGTGGACCGTGTAGCACCAATATACACTGAAGGACAATTACTTGAATGGGACATAGTTTTTTCAGACCTTACGGAAGACACATACCATATAACCGTAACCATGTATATCGGCACCGATGCAAATCTGAATGCAGAAACAGACATCATTGAAATAGATTCTGCTGGAATGGACATTATTGTCGAACCGCTTACAATTGACCTTTCACTTGTGCAACCGGAAAGTGGTTTTGACTGTGATCTTACAGATACAGAACCTGTAACTGTACAATTTGAGAACACAGGGGAAGCAATAATTCCCGCCGGTGAAACCATTAATTTTGTTTTAAGTCTTGATGACACACCAACCATTGATGAGGATTTTGATTTAACCGAAGACCTTTTACCAGGAGAATCATTTACAGATAACACAAGTGAAACTTTGGACTTATCTGCTATCGGAGATTATACTTTTGAGGCAGCCCTCGAATATGCAGAAGATGAGATCCCCGGCAATGATACCAAAGAAGGCTATTTCGTACACTTCACCCAGGAAATCGAATTTGTAGATGCTGTTAACGACACCATCACCATTAATGCAAGTGAATATCCCTATGAAATCCAAACCAATATGGCTTTCACACCGGATTCAACCCTGACAACTGATTACCTCTGGGATGATGGCACCACAACCGATTCTGAACTGACTGTAGATGGAGATGGATGGTATGCGCTTGAAGCAACCACCGAAGGTTGCACAGTTGAAGATTCTGTGTATGTTGATTCATATGATAAAATCGATGATGAAGATGCTGCTGAGCTTGCGGTTTATCCAAACCCGGCACATGGTCAATTTATGGTTGACATGACACTTGTTGAAAAACAAAATGTGGTAATGACAATCATAAGCAGTAGCGGACAAATTGTACGCAACTACAAGTTCGACGATGTTGAAACAATCAGGGAATCAATTGACATGAGTGGAATGGCTGAAGGCTTATATAACCTGCGTATCAACGCCGGGGACAAATACTTCACCCGCCAGATTGTGGTAAGATAAACCGGTAACAACATAACATAATAAAAAATCCCGTCCTTTTCTGGCGGGATTTTTTATTGTAGATAAATGGTTATCCACAGGGATATGAATACAATAATTCATTTTATCATCAGCGCATCACAGAGATTTTCTTCGTTATCCTTTCACCATCTATCATAATTTCAAGGAAATACATCCCTGGTGATTTGTTGCTGAAGTCAAGGCTATATTCAGTGTTGTTATAATTATGCTCAGGAATGGATAACTGACGGCCTGTCATATCATAAGCTTTAACTTTTACATCACTGCTGATGTACTCATCACCCAATTCCACAGTAATTTTTCCGGAAGTTGGATTTGGATAAGCGTGTACATTTTTCTCAATGTCAAACTCATCAATATCAACAAGGCAGGCCACAGGTTTTATAGCCAATGATGTAGCAATATTAAACAATTCCACAGAATTCATCCATGATCCTAATTTTTGAACAACCATTGAATTGCTGGATTCAGAAGAACCACGGTTACCGGCAGTACTTACGACAAAACTATCATCACTCACACCATCATTATTGTCATCCGGATAATACAGTTTAAATCCGACAAAGAAGGGACCATCAACGTCAACAGGGTTATCAAAATGAATCACAGAATTGTAGTTCTCGGGCATATCACGGATATAAACTTTTTTCTCTGCCAACAAATTGGAGTCAACCGGATATTCTGTCCCTCCATCCCAGATGTAAAACCTGACATAGGAGTTATATGAACCATTGACAGAATTATTAATGGGTACAATCAATGATTCTACCTGGCTGTATGAATAATCCTCAAAATAATCGGCATATATACGTACCCTTTCGCCGTTGTGACCTGCAATAAAGCCCCAGGTATCGGGTGCATTCATTTTTTGTGCAATCTCACCATCGTTTAAATTGCTTAACGTATCACAATATTTATGTACAGGACCACTGAAAACATAAATATAATCGCTTTTTGTCAACACATCTGTTTCATCACAATTATTGTTAACACTGAGTGTCACATCATATATTCCAGGCACATTATATTCAACCCCTGATAGTGGATTTGACAGTGCAGAATTTAACGGATTTCCACCAGGGAAAGCCCAGTGCCATGTTTGCGGATAACCGGTTGACAAATCTTCAAAGAATGTCCTTTGTCCGGCAGATAAAAGCCGGGATGAAGATGTAAAATCAGCAACCAACTCAATGGTATCATCAATACAAGGATCTTCTTCGCTAACCACGATATAATTTTCTTTAGTAACGGTATCATTTCCTTCAGAGTTATGGGCAATCATTGTCACATCCCATTCACCCTCATCAGGATAAAGGATGCCAGAAGGGTTCTGTTCTTGCAACTCTTCAGGATCAGGATCAGCACCTTCAAATGTCCATTGCCATTGAAAAGGACCACCTGAACTTATATCTTGAAAATCTACCATTTCTCCGGGCTGAATAAACGTATGATTGGCAATAAAATTGGCTTCAGGGAGGTCATCTGCTGCCGGCACAACCGTAATATAATCTTGTTTTTCTTCAATATATTGATTGTCATTTTCATGTCTTACCCTTAATTCTGCATCATATACACCGGCCTCCATATAAGCAACTGTTACCGGGCCTTCACTTGTAGAATTTTCAGGCATCCCACCTTCGAAAGTCCATGCCCATTCAGTATAGGGACCATTTACAGACGTATCGGTAAAAGTAACAACACCACCCTCAGCAATCACTGTATTATCAGCAAAAAATCCGGCCATTGGTGCGTTGGCAGGGTCTCCGACAGTAATGCAATCATAACAGGTATCAGTATCTGTATCTGTGCCATCGCCTATTTCAAGAATAACATCAAAGACACCCGGTGCATCATAGCATATGTCAGTGGGATTTTGTTGATCGCTGTCAGGTGGATCAGCACCTTCAAAAGTCCATGTCCATGATGTTGGATTTCCGGTAGATTGATCCTGGAAATTTATACAATCACCAACATCAATCTCAGTTTCGGAAGGTTCAAACATGGCATTCAAACCGCCGGGATTATCTTCAACAACAATATAACCAGTTTTCACTTCTTCATCAGTGTAAGTT
>JBNJGX010000157.1:0-6272 GCA_051748025.1 Bacteroidota bacterium | reverse complement strand
GAAACCTTATGCAGGAAATCCTGCTTTAAAATAGGCTTGGCCAGATAATCATCACAACCGGCCTGCCGGACAAAAAGCTCATCCTGTGAATCTGCATAAGCCGTTTGAGCTATGATAGGGATATCAATATTTTCCTCACGAAATTCCCTGGCTAAATCAATCCCGCTTCCATCAGGCAACCGGATATCCATCATTATCAAATCAATATCCGGATGTTTTTTAATAATCTGCCTTGCTTCATCAGCATTAATAGCATGTAATACCTGCACATCATATTTCCGTAGATAGGCTTCGAGCAAAATACAATTGTCTTTCATATCTTCAACAATCAATATTTTATTGCCACTGCTTTTTCTCTGCAAATCCCGCTTTGAATCAGTTTTATCAGATACAGAATGCGAAATTGTGACAGGGATCAACACTGAAAATTCAGCTCCCCTGCCCTCTTCCGAGTTAATCTGTATCTCACCACTCAGACCATTGATCAAGGCTTTTGCTATGGGTAGGCCAAGGCCGTTACCTGTATCAGGCCGGCTAAGCGTGGCATTTAACTGATAAAACCGCTCAAAAACCAGGTGTTGTTTTTCCTTTGGGATGCCGGGGCCTTCATCATTAACCATAAGGCATAGCATATCACTATCCTGCTGATACAATTTTATGTCTATGCCTGAATTTCCGGGTGCATATTTTACTGCATTATCAATGATTTTTTCACAAGCCTTTAAAAAAGCCTGTTTGTCCAAATCGATAACCTGATCGTTCAATCCCCTGTCAAAATCAGTCCTGAGGGTAATCTTTTTTTTCGCCTCTGACATTTTTTTGTTTGCAATGGTTATTATCTCATCAAACACATTGCTTATTTTGCATTCCGAATAATTGAAGTGATACTGGCCGGTTTCCAAACTGGACATCAACAACACATCTTCAATCACATTAAGCAACTGCTCTGAATTCTGCACCAAATACCCGGCATAGCTTTTTAATTCATCTTTATTAATCTTATTGTTGGCTATCAACTGCGAAAAGCCCATTATTCCGTTCAACGGTGTACGTATCTCATGGCTCATATTTGCCAGAAAACTGGATTTCAACTTGTCACTTTCTTCTGCTTTTTCTTTGGCTTTTTTCAGTTCTCTATTGGCAGATAATAATTCCTGATTTTTATTGTAATACTTTTGGGATAATTTTTCGTATTCTTCTTTTTGATTTTTAAGCCGGTTTGTTAAATTATGCTGTGATGTAACATTAATAATCACAATAAGGCCGGCAAATACCCTGTCTGCTTCATCTTTAAGGGCAAGGCCTTTTACCTGATATGTATCCTGCTTAAAAGTATATTTTGCTTCAACTTTTTTCCCGGATAAAACATCATTGAGTTTTGGCATAAAGAAATCATATGTCGGCTGCGATACAGGCACATCATCCATATGCCGGTTTTGTATCATTGATACATCAATACCATGCCTGGCCAGTTCTTTTCCCTGGGCCAGAATAACCCGGGCATTTGTATCAAAGATCAGGACATCCACCCCTGGTATATTTGATAACATCAGGTTATACCAGTGTTCGCTCTTATTTAAAAAAGCGATCATTTTGTTTTTTGCTTTGATCTCCTTGCTTATTAAAAAGTAAATAAGTATGGTTGTGATCAATACAAACAGAGACCCTTTAAACATCTGGTAATTTGTTATTGCAGAAGGATCCTGATAAAGCCAAAGCACCAGATTATCTGTCAGAAATATCCATATTATTGAAAACACAAAAAATATGAGTGCAATCTTCAAGGCAGTATTTCTGGTAAGGACTTTTCTCATATGCATCACTTAATATCAAATTTTCTATTATGTTTATACATGATACAAAACAACTTATTTTTTAAAATAATTCAATGGTAACCCATTAAATTTTTAAAATTAAAGCATATTTACATCCAACATTATAATTTAAACAAAACCGGCACCATACAAGTACCGGTGCTTTGATTATGTCAATTTCAACTTACTTTTTGGTATTATTTGCGATTTGGACAAGTGCCCTTGTCTGTTCAGCAATAAAACGAAATAATACAACAATAAGGTAACCGGTAAGGGGATAAATGATGATGTTGATCCAACTGCCGGTAAACATTTGTAAGCCCGGGATGGTTGATCCTTCCCCAAGAAAAATGACACCGATAAGTGCTACACCAAAACCGGCAATGGCATAAAAACTGCCGAGCCATTCTCCAAAAGTCTGAAGAAAATGCGAAAATACAGGTGTACTCACAAATTCATCATCCTTCTCTGTAGCTGTTGTTACTCTATCCTTACGGTTCCACCAAATCTGAAAACCAACCCATGATGCGGCTATCAGAAACAGCCAGATCAGGATAAAAGCAAAAATCCATTTAGCAGCCCCTCCAAATATATTACCATCAATGGCCTGATACAATACATAAAAAGGCAGCAGTAAATTTAAAACAGCCATCAAAAAATAAAGCCATGACATTGGCTTGCGGAAAAAATCTCCTTCATCAACGGTTTTCAAAACCGGCGAAATAAATGCAGTGAATTTGTTCATAAGACTTTAGGTTTTTATGGTTTCATTTCAAAAATACATATTTATTTATAAACAACAATATATTTATAATAATTTTTATTGTTTTTATTCAGAACAACTTATGCATGGTTGTAATCCGCGGTAAAACACCAACTCATTTGTCTTCTGAACAAGATGAATTATTGTTATTATGATCTTCACTGCTTTTTGTAACAAATATGGCGCGAAAAATACTGAACCGGCGTTCAAACCCTGTTTGATACATCAAAGCTGTGATGGTAAAAATGGGAATATTAAAAAAGGCCTGCCAGTATGAACTATCCCATGGCCGGGGTGTCTGTCCTATAAAATGCACCATAAAAACAACACCTGTCGCCACAACAGTTGGAACAATCCCTGCTGTAATAACAGCTACCCAAGGCTTGCGGATACCATAAACAAGCCGTTCAACAAGTTTAGTGTTGTAAGATGCCATGAAGAAATTAAACAAAAACTGCTTTACAAATGCAAAAAGTGCATGCGACCAACCACATTTATAATTAATATAAAAAACTATGGAACCTGTGATAATACCCGCTACAATCCCGATTTTTGTATTAAACCTTTTTTGCAACAAGTTTTGCAAATAATGCAATATGGTTTTTCCAGACAAGCCTGACATTGTAATTTAGACAGTTAGAATGGTTATGTTCCGTGCAAAACTACATAAAAATTGTTATCTGCAAAAAATACTATAGAGACAGGCAGTCAGGAAGAATCTTACACCAGCATGCTGGTAAGTTTAAGACCTGCGCTCTATTCTAAATACCGGTTGATTTGTGGCGTGCCAGGTTCCGTCAATCATTTATAAACATACATGCAGTAGTTGTACAATGCCGGTTAAACCAAATCCGTTTCAAAATCTCCTTTCTGAATAAATTTTACTGCTTTATCAATAAGCTTATACATCTCCTTGTCTTCATTAACAAAGGGCACCGTATCACGAAAGTTTGCCAGAAACTCCTCAAGATACGGGCTGGTTTTGGCAGGACGCTGAAATTCAAAAGCCTGTGCAGCAGCGAATAACTCAATGGCTAAAATGCGCTCAAGGTTATTAACCACTTTTACCAGTTTGGTTGCGGCATTAGCCCCCATACTTACATGATCTTCCTGCTCATTACTGCTGGAAATGCTGTCAACAGAGGCAGGTGTACACAATTGTTTGTTTTGTGAAACAATAGACGCAGCAGCATATTGTGGGATCATAAAACCTGAATTTAATCCCGGATTGGCCACCAAGAATTCAGGTAAATTACGCTGGCCACTAATCAAACGATAAACCCGCCGTTCTGAAATGTTTCCAAGTTCTGCAAGGGCCATAGCAAGGTAATCAAAATTCAGGGCAAGTGGCTGCCCATGAAAATTGCCACCTGAAACTATCTTGTCTTCATCAGGGAAAATGGTTGGGTTATCAGTCACCGAATTGATTTCTGTTATCAATACAGATGCCACATGATTGATAACATCCTTACCTGCCCCGTGCACCTGGGGAATACAGCGAAAGGAATATGGATCCTGAACATGGTCTTTTTCTTTAACAATCATTTCCGAGCCTTCGAGCAATTTTCGTACAGACCTGGCTGTTTCTGCCTGTCCTTTATGTGGACGAACCGTATGCAATGAGGCATAAAACGGATCAATTCTGCCATCATAAGCATCAAGCGACAGGGCTGCAATGATATCGGCAATTTTGGCTAATTTAAATGCCTTAAAAATGGCATGTACACCATGGGCACTCATAAACTGAGTTCCGTTCAACAGTGCAAGGCCTTCTTTGGCATCAAGTTTCAGCGGTTTGATATTTTCAGCTTTAAGTGCATCCGCAGCAGGCATCAGATTACCTTTATAATTAACGTCACCAAGCCCCAACATAGGCAAAACCATATGTGCCAGCGGCGCAAGATCACCTGAAGCACCAAGGGAACCAAGTTCATACACCACCGGAATAATGTTGCGGTTGTACAGCTCCGTGATCATTTCTACGGTTTCATTGCGCACACCTGAATTCCCGAGGCTAAGCGCCTGAACTTTAAAAAGCATCATCAAGCGCACAATTTTCTGATCAACTTCCTCACCCATACCACAGGCATGAGATTTTACAAGGTTTTCCTGCAATTGTGCCAAATCATTTTTTGTTATACTCACCTTGCACAACGAGCCAAAACCAGTATTTATACCATAAACCGGGACATCACTATTTTCCATTTTTTCATCAAGATATGCTCGGCATTTATCAATAATATCAAGGGAACGCTGGCTTATCCGCAGACTGGCATCATCACGTAATATCTCATTCAGAATGGTAAAATTCAGTGGATCCGGAGAAATTTCATGTATTTTCATTGCATTATCATTAAAAGATCAAAAAAACTGTCAGAAATACATAAATTGGTATTTAACAGCAACTGCGAATTTAAACTTTTAAAAATCAATAAAAAAATGTATTTTTGAAAAAAAAAAGTTATGACATTTCCTAAACCCATCATCCTGTTTGTCCTGACAACAATTTTATTTGCCTGCAATCAAAACACAGACAATGAAACAGGTAACAATGAAGAAACCATCACCGAAAATAAAGATCAGGACGAAGCACCAGCAACAGAAGCCCCTGAATCTGCAAGGAAAGACACAAAAGCAGACAAAGAAAAAAGCATTAAGACAAAGGAAAATTCTGACAAAGAGGCAGTTTATGACTTGTCCGAACTTGAAAACGGAGCAGAAATTCTGGGCATGCCTGTGTCCGGTTTATATTACGAACCCCGGGATGAATATTATTTCGACCTCAGTGGCGAGCGAATACTGGAAGGCAAACTTCATAAAGACCCCATGAGTGATATGCCTGCCATGATGGTGAATAACAATAATATGAAAGAAATAAAACTCATTGTCAACGGGCAAAAATTACCCATTTTCAGCTATATTCAGATCTCCAATGAAGAAGCGCTGAAATCAGCCATGGATAACAGCATGCTTGAAAAATACGATGCCGGTAAAAAAATTCCGGTGACAATGAAAGTCAAAGGTTTTAACCACGGTGGTAGAATTGATGGCTACGGCGGAACAAATACGGAATTTGTGGCTTTTGAGTAAACCTAAGCATGCTTTTTCGGTCATACCCCTCATTGAACAAGTTATATCAAGGTTTTATTGCTGTCTGCATAGGTAAGGCTATTGCAGTTAAGTATAACTCAGGGGGCCTGCATACACGTAATCGTGGTATACTGCATAAATCCATATTGTTTAAAATGGTTATGTTTTAATAAATTATTAAATTTTCTAACAAATAGGCGGGGGTAGCTCAGTGGTAGAGCATCAGCTTCCCAAGCTGAGGGTAGCGGGTTCAATCCCCGTTTCCCGATCAAAGCAAAAGGCCGGTGGTTGACGGTCTCTTTTGTTTTTTTGGCAGGATTTAAAAACGGTATTATTGGAATTTATCAAACACAGGGATGCTAGGCATTTGAGGCAGTCATAAAAAGGATATAATGTTTTTCAAACTTGATTGGTTTTATTTGTATTTTTGGCTCTGTGGAACAAAACTCAAATCTCATGCTATTAAAAAACATCAGGGCATTTGCACTGACATTACTGTTGTTTTCCTGTCTGATTTTTGCTTCTGCTGAATTAAAATCTCAGGACCTAAGGCAAATCAAGCAGGCAGCAGAAAATTTCTACACACTTCATAACGATGCAAAATC
>JBNJGX010000156.1:0-6283 GCA_051748025.1 Bacteroidota bacterium | reverse complement strand
ACCGCCTTGTCAAATCATCCTGATGGATTCAAAAGCTGATACATCAGTTCATCTTCAAAACCGGATTTTATTTTTAGCCAGTCTTTTTTTGTGCCGCATTTTCTCCTGTTTTGTATACGTCGTTATCGCCCAAATAAAGTAGTGCTGATAATAAATAAGTTAAGATTTTAATTTTTGTGATTTGGTTGCTGCATTGCACAAAACAGGAGTAGAAATAAGCGTTTACGTCGAACAAATTTAAAAATAAAATTTAACTTTGCAAAATGGAAATAAAGTTGAATATTAAATGTAGAATGTAAAATTTTCAATGATGAATGTAGAATGAATAAAAATAGAATGCAAAGAAAATACGACTTGGAGGAAAGGCTTATTGCGTTTGCTATCAGAATGATGGAAATTTCTGAACAATTGTCAAAAACAAAAGCAGGGAATCATGTTGCAGGTCAATTAGTTCGTTCCGGAACTTCTCCTGCATTCAATTATGGAGAGGTACAGGGATCAGAATCTCCGAAAGATTTTATTCATAAAATGAAAGTAATTTTAAAAGAGTTGAGAGAAACAAGGATTTGTCTTATTATCATTATCCGTAAGCCGCTTATAAATCCACCTAAGAAAATAGATTCCGATTTAAGTGAATGTAATGAACTGGTAGCTATATTTGCAAAAAGTATAAAAACAGCTCAAATAACCAAATCAAAAAACGACGATAAATAAAATTCTACATTCTACATTCATCATTTTACATTCAATATTTTATAATCGTTTTATTAGAAGAGAAGAGGAATTGATTTTGGGTAAAATTTATGACAAAATCGGTTTTCCTGATGATGGGTTCTGCATTGCACAAAACAGGTGGTGCTTCCATTAAAAACGGATACGATATGTTGACCGCACAGGCAGACAAAGCCTGGGATATCTGGGAACGGGCTTACCAGGAATACCGCCTTGTCAAATCATCCTGATGGATTCAAAAGCTGATACATCAGTTCATCTTCAAAACCGGATTTTATTTTTAGCCAGTCTTTTTTTGTGCCGCATAATGTAAAGCCCGCAGATTCAAACAAACGGATACTGGGCGTGTTGCTTTTGCTGATGTTGCAATACAACTGATGCAATTTCAGATGGTCAAAAGCGTATGTTTCTGTCAGGCTCAGTGCCTCTTTAGCGTAACCTTTGGTGCGTTTATCTTTATCTATCATAATGCCTATGCCAGCCCTGAGGTGAAAAGGATCAAAATCAAAAAAATCGAGTATCCCGCACGGGGTATTGTCATGTTCAGCAATGATGAGCCGCATTTGCCGGCGTAAAAACAATTCTTCTTCGGTCTGTTGAATAAAACGGCGTAATACATGTTTTGAAAATGGCATGTGGGTATTGCTTAAATGCCAGATCTCCGGATCATTTTCGCACTGATATATCCAGTCTATGTCTTCAGGTTCTACAGCCCTGATCTTGATGTGCTTGTGTTCTAATTTCCCATGCATGATAATGATCTTAAAATTATGATAAAATCTTGTTGAATTTGATAATCCCTTGCATAATTCAGGTTAAGCCTTGCTTTTACAGCATTATTCAACATGTTTTTGCGATAAGGAGAAGCGGTGGAAAGTATGCCTTTTTTTATGACCGGGATACGGTAATCATCATGTTGTTGTGTATCAGCGTATCCTACCCAGCTTCGTGCGCCGGAAAGCACAAGAAACGTGTTACGGATAATACCCCAGATGCTTTGTGTGATTATCATAAAAACCGGCAACAGAGCCAGCACAATCAGACTTACCAGGATATCAACAATGCGTTTTTTACGTTTATTGTCCGGTGTGGTAATGGTATTCAATTGCAGCGTATAAAGATCACCTGCTGTGTTGATGCTGTTGCTGCCAATAACTGAAATCCCATCGGGAGAGGCTATTTTAAATGCCGCTTTTGTGCCTGACAGGGAAAGCATGGTGGAAATGATATCCTGTGAGCTTATGTCACGGGCACAAAAGATAATTTCATCCACTTTATGTATGTTGATGATCTCATCGAGTTGATTGATGTTGCCAAGGAAAGCCCCATTTGTATAATCCTCATCAGGACTTACGTTTCCCATTATGTTATGGTTGATGTTGGATTTCTCCATCAAATGCCTAACACGCTCAATTTCGGTTTCCCTGCCCACAATAACAACCCGTTTACGGCGGCGGGAGTATATATGAAATCCCGGAACTTTTAATGCTGTCCCGGAAATCCTTATAAGTGGTATTGTGATCAAAGTCCAGGCAGACCCCAGCAGTATAAGGGCCCTTGAAAAGCGGTATGATTCAGGCAGAAGCGAATACACGATAAGAATCAGAAAAGAACCGGCTATAATGCCCCTGACCAGTTTCATCAGGCGCGTGGGTTTATCATAACCACCGCTCATAAAAATGCTGATGATCCAAATCAGAATATAGGCAGGCACAAAAGTTGTAAAAAAATTGTCGGGATAATAATCTTGATTATGAAATTTATAGGTTTCCCAAATGGGCGTGACAATCAGAAATCCGGCAAATATTATAAGGGCATCCAGTAAGGGGATGAAAAGCTTTTTGAAAAAACGCACCAGGATAGCCAGTGCAGCCCTGAAATAAATGGCTGTGTTGATCAACTTGGCATAAAGACGGGCTTTTTTCTGTGTAAAGTGCTTGTTGGCAAAAATTATCATGGCCTGGTAAAAAATCCGCACATAATTGATGCTGCCCTTTTTGGTGCTTTCACCTTTGTAATGTATGATGGTGGTTTCAGGAAAATAAATGTTTTTATACCCTGCCTGCTGAATGCGGTAAGACAGGTCAATGTCTTCACCGTACATAAAAAAATCTTCGTCAAGCAGGCCGGTTTTATCGAGTGCCTCTTTGCGCATCCACATAAAAGCGCCGGACAAAATATCCACTTCGTGTATTTCATTGTTATCTAAATATGATAAATGGTATTGCCCAAAACGTTTTGATTTGGGAAAAAGGCGTGATAAGCCAAAGATTTTGTAAAAAGCCACAGCAGGTGTCGGCAGGCCACGTTTGCTCTCAGGCAGGAAATTGCCTTTGCCGTCTATCATTTTTACCCCAAGGCCTCCCACTTCAGGGTGATTGTCAGTGTATTCGATGATTTTGGAAAAACTGTCTTCTTCCACAATGGTATCGGGGTTGAGCAACAAAACGTATTCCCCTGCAGCTTTTTTGATGGCCTGGTTATTTCCCCTTGAAAACCCAACATTCTCCTTATTGGCAATCAGCTTGACTTCCGGAAATTTTTCACGTATCATCCGGGCAGAACCATCCACGGAATTGTTATCAACCACAAAAACTTCAGCATTGATGTTCG
This sequence comes from Bacteroidota bacterium, assembly GCA_051748025.1. Classification (GTDB taxonomy): domain Bacteria; phylum Bacteroidota; class Bacteroidia; order Bacteroidales; family ML635J-15; genus JAQIBY01. The sequence continues at coordinate 2,938 of JBNJGX010000156.1, read as the reverse complement.
TGGTTGCCTTAAATACTGAATGCAAACATTGTTCAAGAAAATGTTTTACATTGTAATTAACAATTATAACCGACAGTTTAAGCATGATTTAGTGTTTCGTGTTTCGTCCCTTCGACTTCGCTTATTTCGACTTCGCTCAATACGGCGCGGGGCGGCGGTTTCGTGTTTCGTCCCCTCGACTCCGCTTATTTCGACTTCGCTCAATATGGCGCGGGGCGGCGGTTACGTGTTTCGTGTTTCGGGTTTTGTGATTTGTCATTTATTTGATATTTGATGCTTGTATTTTGGAATTTTCTGCATACAGGCAGTTTTACATGTTTTCACTTATCAGTTCTGCCAGTTTTTTCACGCCCGTTTTGTTTTGCGCCAGGGTGGGGAATGAAAAATTCAGGCGCATGGTATTTTTGCCGCTGCCATCACAATGAAAAACACTACCGGTTACGTAAGCCACTTTTTTGTCAATGGCTTTCCGGAGAATCGTTTCGCTGTCCATATGTCCGGGCATATAAAGGAATAAAAACAAGCCCCCTTCAGGTTCTGTCCATGTGACACCATCCGGCATATGGGTGCGGAAACCTTCCAGCATGGTATCCCTTTTTTCATGGTATGATTTAATGGTTGCTTTCAGGTTCTTTTCGAGGTAATTTTTTTCCATATATCTGGCTACGATCATTTGCAAAAACGGCGGTGTACACAAATCAACAGCTTGCTTGGCAACCACAAATTTATCAGCAATTTCCGGTTCAGCCAGTACCCAACCAATGCGGAATCCGGGAGCCAGAATTTTTGAAAATGTGCCGAGGGTAATGACATGTCCCTTATCATCCATCTGATACATCAGGGGTTGCTGCTCACCATCAAAGCGCAATTCACGATAAGGGCTGTCTTCGACAAGCAACATATTGTATTTATAAGCAATGTCAAGGATTTCACGGCGGCGGAATTTGGGCATGGTTATGCCGGCAGGGTTTTGAAAGTCCGGTATGATATAAATGAACTTTGGTTTTGTGCCAGCATCAATGAGGGCTTTTATTTTTTCTTCGAGTTTATCACTGCGCATGCCATGCTCATCAAATTCTATGCCTTCCATTTCAGCCCCATACGAACGGAAAGCACTCAACCCACCCAGATAAGAAGGAAGGCCGCAAATAATTTTATCGCCGCGGTTGATAAAAATCTTACCAAGCAAATCAAGGCCTTGCTGTGAGGCGGTGGTGATGATAAGGTTGTCAAGTCCCACATCCAGACCGGTAGCATTATACCGCTGGATGAGCTGTTCCCGCAAAGGGATATAACCTTCTGTGGTGCCATATTGCAGCGCAAAGGTGCCTTTCTCATTTAACACTTCATTGCTGATTTCCTTGATATCTTCAAGGGGAAAACTTTCAGGCGATGGCAACCCACCGGCAAAGGATATGATATCCGGTTGCTGGGTTAATTTCAAAATTTCCCGGATGGCTGATCGCTGCATCCCTTTGGCAGTATCCGAATAAACAGCGTTAATGTCTTTTATCATGGTGTTGTTTTTTTATTGTGATATGCTTTCAAAGATATATATTTTTGTTGGAAGACCGAAGTCCGAAGTCGGAAGATTGTGGAATGAAGTCCGGAGACCGGAGTCGGAAGACGGAAGTCTGAAGAGCCATATTAAAGTTTCTGTCCACAAAGTCGAACATTTATCTATGATTGAACAATAAAATTCCAAAACACAAGCATCAAATAACAAATAAAACATATCCGGCGGAGCTGAGCAGAGACGGATCCCAATATTCAATGGTCGAAATTACAAACTTGTCCCAGCATGCCTTCCGCTAAAACCTATGCAAGACTGGCAGGCAGCAAAGTAATTTTTGCGAACTGGCGAGTTGGCGAAGACGGATCACAACTATATTATCCAATGTTACTAATCAGCAGCTTTAATTATTAATAAACAAGTATATGCCACAGATTTCACAGATTAAATGAACTGATTAATCTTTTTTTTAAACCTATGCTTTCCTTCGGACTTCCGACTCCCGACTCCCGTCTTCGGTCTTCAGTCCTCAGTCCTCATTGTTTTTAAACGCCACACGGTTAACAATGGAGCGTCCCAGGGTTAATTCATCGGCGTATTGCAGTTCATCACCCACAGCCACGCCACGGGCAATGCTTGTTATATCGACATCATAATCCGCCAGCTTGCGGTACAGGTAAAAGGATGTTGTATCGCCTTCCATGGTGGTGGGGAGGGCGAGGATGATTTCTTTGATATCATTGTCAGATACCCTGTTGATCAGTGAATTGATGTTTAAATCACCGGGGCCTGTTCCATCCATCGGAGAAATAATGCCCCCAAGCACGTGATACACCCCCCTGTATTGATGGGTGTTTTCAATGGCCATCACATCCCTGACATTTTCAACAACACATACCAGCTTATGGTCACGCTTTTGGTCTGCACAAATGTTGCATACCGTGGTATCGGAAATATTGTGACACACAGAACAAAACTTGAGGTTTTTACCGAGCTCATCAATGACCTTGCTGAATTGTTCAATCTCTGCTTTGTCCTGGTTGAGCAGATGCAGCACCAAACGAAGGGCTGTGCGTTTGCCTACGCCGGGAAATTTACTGAATTCATTCACAGCTTGTTCCAGCAATACTGACGGGTAATTTGATGTTTCCATAATTACTTTACTATTTAGTGGATCTAAGAAAACTACTGCTTTTTAAAAATAACAAATCTCAAAACACAAATAACAAATAATTCTCAAAATTCAAAAACTTGTCCGGCGAAGTGTGAGCGAAGACGGATATCTAATAATCAAACAGTTTAAAAAATTGGAATTTTTAAAATTATATAATTTTGGCTGCACTCGGCATAGTCAAAGCTTGCTTTGCCTCTGCCCTCGTTTGCACAAAATTTGCACAAAATTTGGAATTTATTTGACATTTGGTT
>JBNJGX010000155.1:0-6361 GCA_051748025.1 Bacteroidota bacterium | reverse complement strand
CTTCCACCAGGGCTTTCGGTTTATTATTTGTCAGTGGGTGCAGCCGGGTGCCCAATCCTGCAGCAAAAATCATGGCTTTCATATATTCAGAATTTGTATTGTGATAATCCACCTGTCAGGTCTACCGTTATCAAAGGTAAAGCATAATCATATAATCATCACCTTTTATTATGGCAGACCTGACAGGTGTTTTTTTTCGCAGTAGCACAGTCGCATCGGGGGTTTTACTTCGTTATTCTTCATTCGTTATTCTTCATTCATTATTCTTCATTCGTTATTCTTCATTCGTTGTTCTTCATTTGTTGTTCTGTTATTCAAAACAGCTTTTCCCAGGTTGTTATTGAGAAGTTCCCATTTTTTCCAGTTCTCTATGCTGAATAACAAGGTCAATATTATTGCACTTATTATTCAGGAAAGACGCCATTTTTTCAGCAGCATACACCGAACGATGCTGCCCGCCGGTACAACCAAAAGAAACAGATAAATAACCAAATTCACGCTTTTGATACACTTCCACAGACTGACCAACAATATATTTTACATGCCTAAGGAATTCCTGCATTCCGGCGGTTTTATCCAGAAATTTCCGTACAGGCTCATCTTTTCCTGTCAGTTGCTTGTAATCTTCATACCTTCCGGGATTATGTACCGCCCTGCAATCAAACACATGCCCTCCCCCATGGCCTGACATGTCTTTTGGAATACCATTTTTGTATGAAAACGACTGAACCAACACCCGGAGTTGATTTTTTTCCATATTGTCATGAGATACAATGCGGTATTCATCAGACAAGAGCCTGTCGATAACGGCCGCCAGCTCAGGATAATTATCTGTCAATGCAAAATCACGCCGGATATCAGCCAGGTTATCAAAAGCATACGGCAAGCTGATCAAAAAATGTTGTTTTTGCTGATAAAGCCCGCGAAAACCATAAGCACCGAGCGTCTGCAAAACACGGATAAGCACGAAAGCATTGTAATAATACCGGAATTCCGTTTCATCCACACTAATGTGCTTTGACAAGCCCTTCAGGTATGATTTCAGTAAGGCATTTTTTGTTTTTCCCGGGAGTTTTGCCCGTGCCTGCCAGAGCAGGGAAGCCACATCGTATTGCAATGCCCCTTTTCGTCCGCCCTGATAATCAATAAACCATACCTGATCATTGTGAATCATAATGTTGCGTGACTGAAAATCCCTGTACATAAAGTAACCTGATGGGGCCTTCATCAGGAAATCAGCCAGTGCATGAAAATCTTTTTCCAGCGCATATTCATCAAAGGGAACACCGGCAATACGGGCAAAATAATATTTAAAATAATTCAAATCCCATAAGATGGCCTGTTTGCTAAATGCTTTTGCCGGCCAGGTATAATTAAAATTGTAGGATGCAGCCGCCGTGGTTTGCATGTGTGCAAGCTGCCTGAGGGCATCTTTGTAATAATCAAGCGTGGCGGGATGAATATCATCACCATGCCGGTTTTCAGTGAGGTGCTGAAACAAATTCAAATCACCCAGATCCTGAAGGATATAAGTGGTTTTATCTTCGGAAACAGCAAACAATTCAGGTACCAAAATGCCCTGCTTTTTAAAATGTCTGGACATTTCAAAAAAAGCAAGGTTTTCTTTTACATTCGGGTTGATGGCTGCCAGAAAGGAATTCCCGTTTATATTAAACCGGTAATATTGCCTGTCAGAACCTGATCGCGGCAGGGGTGTGACATCAGGTGCCTTTTGCCCGAAGTGTGAATGTATGAGCTGCTGTATCTTTTCCACTTGCGTGATTTTTTGATAAAAGTATAAAATGATTTTTGATAAATGAAATCATTGTTATTTGGATTTCTTTCCTCGCAGGCAGGTGAGCTTTTCCTGCCCGTTCCTGACTTGCCCTGCCTGACGCCTGCCTGCGGCAAGCAGGGCAGGCAGGCGTCAGGCATACAGTGTTTATCCGGGTTGGGTGTGGGTACTTTGCTCTTTGTTTTTTTAAGCAAATATCCGGCTTTATAAACAGCCATTATTAAGTAGCAAGGTGTTAATGTGCGTTAGGGATGCGAAGGGTGGCCGCTTTTTTTTAAGCGGCCAGACCCCCGTTTTTTGTAAAAAACGGTGGCCGTAAGCCCGGAGCAGCCCGACCCAAAGGGGAACGCCCAAACAAAAAAAATCTTTAAGAAACTTTTAAGTCTAAATAAAAATAGACTATCCGGCAATGGCGTTTAAATTGCATAGTTATAAATCAGAACAAAACGACTTGTTATTTGTACACAAAAAACTAATTTTGTGTGGCATAGAATATTTTGTCAGGATGAAAAAAATTAGCGGACTTATTATCATCTGCATATTGGCTGTAACAGGTTTACCGGCACAAGAAGATGTGGAATTTACGGCCAAAGCAAAATCTGTGGTTGAAGCAAACCAGAATTTTTACCTGCAATATGAAATAAATAAAAAAGGGAAAAACCTGAAATTGCCTGATTTTGAAAATTTTCGTGTACTGAGCGGTCCGTCAAAACAAACCAGCTCAAGCACACGCATCATTAATGGTGAAGTAAGCCATTCATATTCATTCCGTTATACATATGTCATTAAAGCCCCCGGCACGGGAACATACAAAATCCCCCCGGCCACTGTTGAGATAGACGGAAACACTTATAAGTCGAACAGCCTGACCATCAATGTGGTAAAATCAGGCGACACACAGGCACAAAGCCGCAACCAAAGCAACAGGGGACAACAGGGAACAAGGGGTCAAAAAACAAAAACCGAATCATCTTCAGAACCCTTTGCGCGTATCAATGTAAACAAAACCACAGCATACCAGGGAGAGCCAATATACGCAAAACTTAAGCTATACCTGCCTGACCGCAACCTTGCAGGGTTTCAGGATATAAGTTTTCCTGAATTCAACAGTTTCTGGTCAGAAGAATTCAACATGCCTGACCAAATCCATCTGAAAACAGAAAATTATCAGGGAAAAAATTATTATGTGGCTGAGCTGGCATCCTGGATTTTGTACCCACAACAAACAGGCAAGCTCACCATTGAAGGCGGATGGTATGATATTGTTATGCGGGAACAGGTATCCGGCGGTCAATCACGCAGCATGTTCGACTCCTTTTTCTCACGTTATGAAAATGTGGAAAAAAGGCTGACAAGCCCTGCCGTAAATTTTGACATTAAACCGCTGCCAAAAAGTAAACCGGCAGGATTTACAGGCGGTGTGGGCAATTTTGATGTAAGTACAGAATTTTCGCATGACAGCATTGATGTCAATGATGCCCTTACCCTTCGTATTCGCATATCGGGTACAGGAAATTTGAACCTGCTGAATAAACCTGAAGTGGAAATTCCCGATGTTTTTGAAATGTATGACCCGGAAGTCAAGGCCAATTACGAACAAACGGTAAATGGCAGCAAGGGCAGTGTTGAATATGTTTATACCATTATCCCAAGGTACCCGGATGATTACACTTTGCCTGCTGTTAATCTCTCATGGTTCGACCCGTCTGCCGGACAATACAAAACATACCAGTCAGAAAATTTCCGGCTGCATGTGAACCGTACCCCTGATTATGAGGAAAGCGAGACATCAAAATCATCCGGAAAAGATGGAAAATCAGATATAATATCACAGGATATCCGTTTCCTGAAAAACATATCATCTTATAAGCAACCTGCGCTGGTAACATTTAACACAAAGGTATTTTGGTTGTTTTATATTGTTCCTTTTTTAATTCTCGGCCTTATCGTGATTTTGCGGCGGAAACAAATCAAGGCAAGGGCAAACATCACACAACAAAGAAACAAAAAAGCCAATAAAACAGCCATGCGGCGGCTGAAAAAAGCAAAAAAATTGTTGAACAACGGGGACAAAGCGTTTTATAACGAAACCATCAAAGGCTTGTGGGGTTATGTAGCAGACAAACTGGACATGGAAACAGCCATGATATCAAGGGACAATGTAGCCGAAAGACTGCGTGACAGAGAGGTGCCTGAAGAACTAATCACACAACTTCTGGACATTATCGACAAATGCGAATATGCACATTTTGCGCCGGCTGGTGATGATACCGAACAGCAACGTATTTATACAGAAGCTGTTTCCCTGATAACAAAACTTGAGCAAAAACTGTAAGCTATGAAACAATATATATTTGTCATTATATTTTACATGAGCCTGCTCTCAGGACAGGCTTCACCCATTGCCGACAGTGCAAAACAAGCATACAACAACGGCAATTATGCCATAGCAGCTACATTGTATGAGGAAATGCTTGAAGAGCAACCCGGAAATCCTGCCATCTATTACAACCTTGGCAATGCTTATTATAAAATGGGGATGGAAGGCCCCGCCATTCTGAATTATGAACGCGCCCACAGACTTAACCCTGCTGATGAGGATATTAAACACAATTTAGACCTGGCACAATCACGGATAGATAACCAAATAGAAAGCATGCCCGAGTTATTTTTCATAGCCTGGCTCGACAAACTAAATAGCTCGCTCAGCGTAAGAACATGGGCCCTGATAAGTATAATATTATTCCTGGGATTTATTGCATTTACAGCCTGGCGGTTGTTCCGGAAAAAACCCGGTGCACGTGCTGTACTGTCCGGCATTGCAATAACATCCCTTGTATTAAGTGCCATCTGCCTTGCCCTTGCCCTTAGATTGAACAAAAAGATACATAAACCGAATGAAGCCATTGTCTTTGAGGACAGCCTTATTAAAAGTTCCCCTTCAGAATCAGGGGTCAATTTATTTGAAATCCACGAGGGAATAAAAATTGAAGTGCAGGACAGCCTTAACAACTATACACAGGTAAAACTGCCAGACGGCAGAAAAGGCTGGATACGCAGCCGCAACATTGAACATATACGCTTGTACAGGGGAAATGAGTAAAACAACAAAGTATTATTTTGGCTGTTCCCCATTTGTTATAACCAATCAGTTTGTTAATTTTACACCAAAACAAACTTATGACACTCATTAAATCCATTTCCGGTATTCGTGGTACGATTGGAGGTAAGCCCGGTGACAACTTAACACCTCAGGACATTGTGCTTTTTACATCAGCGTATGCTGATTGGCTGATAAATGATACGGGAAAAACGCCCGGTAAAGCAAAAATTCAGGTGGTGGTGGGCCGTGATGCCCGTATTTCAGGACCAATGGTCTCAGATTTAATTTGCGCCACACTCAGCAGCATGGGGCTGGATGTTATAAACATTGGCCTTGCCAGCACACCAACCACAGAAATGGCCGTAGTCATGGAAAAAGCCGATGGCGGAATTATCATCACTGCCAGTCACAATCCAAAAGAATACAACGCCCTGAAGTTGCTTAATCGCCACGGTGAATTTCTCAATGCCGCAGAAGGTGCCCGCATACTTGAACTGGCAGAAGCTGCAGATTTTACGTACCAGGATGTCATGCATCTTGGAAAATCAAAAAGCATTGGGAATTATGAAGACAAACACATTCGTGCTATACTGGATTTACCGATGGTGGATGCTGAAAATATCTGCCGGCAGCATTATAAAGTAGCCATAGACTGTGTAAATTCTGTGGGCGGCATCGGCATTCCCAAACTTCTGAAAGCATTGGGTGTGGTTGAAGTTAATGAGTTGTACTGTGAGCCTACGGGCGATTTCCCGCACAATCCCGAGCCGCTGCCTGAAAACCTGACTGCCATATCCGAAGTGATACGCAAACAAGGTGCTGATGTGGGCTTTGTGGTGGACCCTGATGTTGACCGCCTGGCCATTGTTTGCGAAGACGGAAGCATGTTTGGCGAGGAATACACCCTGGTGGCCATTGCTGATTATATTTTACAGCACAAACCCGGGAACACTGTCAGCAACATGTCATCCACACTGGCCCTTCGTGATGTAACAGAAAAATACGACGGAGCAGCTTATTTTGCTTCCGCTGTGGGCGAAGTGAATGTGGTGAAAAAAATGAAAGAAGTCAATGCTGTGATTGGCGGTGAAGGCAACGGCGGGGTAATATATCCCGTTTTGCATCACGGCAGGGACGCCCTTGTGGGAATAGCGCTCTTTCTTTCCCTCATGGCAAAACGCAATTGCAAAGTGTCTGAAATACGTGCCGGATACCCTGGGTACGTGATTTCCAAAAACAAAATACAACTGACCCCGGATACCGATGTGGATGCCATTCTGCATACCATGAAAGAAAAATACAAAAATCAGCCTGTCAGCACCATTGACGGGGTGAAAATTGAGTTTGATGATGAGTGGGTGCATCTGCGCAAATCCAATACCGAACCCATCATCCGGATTTATTCAGAAAGTAAAAGCAAAGCACGTGCGGATGAGTTGGCACACAGGATCATGAGCGAGATT
>JBNJGX010000154.1:0-6381 GCA_051748025.1 Bacteroidota bacterium | reverse complement strand
CCAACGCCACCATAGCCACATACCACAGCGGTTTTTCCTGCAATCATAATGTCAGTAGCCCGCTTGATACCATCAATAAGTGACTCGCGGTTACCATAGTTGTTATCAAATTTTGATTTTGTCACTGAATCATTCACATTGATGGCCGGGAACAACAGGGTTCCGTCTTTTTCCCAGGCATACAGGCGGTTTACGCCGGTGGTTGTTTCTTCGGAAGAGCCTTTGATCTTTTTGGCCGTTTTATGCCATTTTTGGTCATCCACTTCATTCATAATCTTTTTAAGGCGACGTACCAGTGCCTGCTCATCCCATGCAGTGACTTTCTTTTCCAGGATTTCGGGGTTCTCTTCAGCTTCATAACCGTATTTTACCATAAGCGAAGCATCACCGCCATCATCAACAATCAAATCGGGGCCGTTACCATCAGGGAATGTCAATGCCTGGGCAGTACACCACCAATATTCATCCAGTGTTTCGCCTTTCCATGCAAATACCGGAATACCTTTGGCAGCTATTGCTGCAGCAGCTTCATCCTGCGTGGAATAGATATTACAACTGGCCCATCGGACATCCGCACCGAGTTCTATCAGTGTTTCTATCAGCACAGCCGTTTGAACGGTCATATGCAGAGAACCGGTAATCCGGGCTCCCTTAAGGATTTTTTCCTTCCCGTATTTTTTTCTTAGCTCTATAAGCCCCGGCATTTCATGTTCTGCAAGTTCAATTTGTTTTCTGCCTTCAGCAGCAAGATCCATATCTTTTACTTTGTATTTCAAAGCGGGATCAAGGTTTTCTAATTTTTCCATGTTTTTAAATTTTTGTTTTGTTTATTATTTTTTAAAATGAAATATTCCCCATGTTAAGTTACCATTTTTACCACCTTCTATCCAGTGTTTTAAACCTTTTTTCATGTTACTGATGTATTCTTTTGATACAAATCCATCCAGATCTGCTTCATTCTTTTCAGTATCACGAAGTACCTTGGCATAATGATTAGAAAGCTGATGCGGCATTGACAAGAAATCCTTAACTGTAAGTCCGTATTCGGTTGCTTTCTTTTTATAAAACCCGGGAGTGCCCAATGATGCTAACTGAATACGCTCGTAAATTGGTTTTAGTACCTCTTCATCGCAGTTATTTGTTTGCATCGGATCAGTAAATACCATATCACCGCCTTTTTTTAGAACACGGGCGGCTTCTTTCATGGCTTTATCACGGTCAGCGCTGTGCAGAATGGCATCCTGAGACCAGACAATATCAAAACTCTCATCTTCAAAAGGAATATCTTCAAAGCTACCATCAATAATGTCCACTTTGTCCTCAAGGTTTTGCTCTTTATTAAGCTTTCTGCCGTATTCGTTTTCAACTTCACTCAGGTTAATAACCGTTACATGGCAGCCGAATTTTTTAGCAAGATGTCTGCCGCTTCCTCCAAATCCGCCACCCAGGTCAATAATTTTTGTGTTCTCATCAATTTTATCAGGGTATTTAGCCATTTCATCTATTGTACGGCGGCTGGCAGAATAGATGTCATCATCGAGGCTGTCATAAATTCCCAGATGCAAGTCTTCACCTCCCCAGATGCGGGAGTAAAAGTTCTGAGCATCACGGCTGTTATAATATGATCTTGCCGTTTGTACTTCTTCAGGGTATTTCTTTTCAGTCATAGTGTTAAAAATTTTAAATTCTACAAATCAAATTTTCCATTCCTGTAAGCTTCTACATAGTTCATGCAAAATTCATCTTTACCAAGCAGTGTTTCTGCAGCAATAATGTTAGCCATCATTCGCTGGTCAAGGGGATTCATAATGGCAGAATCCAGGCCTTTTGTAATGGCCATCACCATAAACACCTGGTTGGCAAATTTCCTTTTTGGAATTCCAAAAGAGATGTTTGAAAGTCCACAAATGGTATGAATTTTTTCATATTTACTATGGATTGCTTCGATAGAATCGAGAAACTCTTTTCCGAAATTATCACCGGATCCTATTGGTTGTACCAATGGGTCCACAAATATATTTTCAGTTTTAATGTTATTTTTTACCAGTTCATTGATCAAATTATCAGCAATTTTTAACCGGTCATCCTTAACATAAGGCATTCCCTCGTCACTCATACAAAGTGCAATGATTTTGATATCGGCTCCCCTTAGCAGGGGTATCATCTTTTCAAAACGTTCAGATTCCAGCGAGATGGAATTTATCAAGGGCGTTCCTTTATGTACTTTCAGTGCCGCTTCAATCACATTTGGATCAGGGCTGTCAATACAACAGGGCACATCAACATTTTCCTGGACAGTTTTAACAAGCCAGGTAACATACTCAGCTTCTTTGCCCACAAAAGTGCCGGCATTGACATCAATGTAGGTGGCGCCATGTTCGTACTGGTCTTTAGCAACTTTTGCTATTGCTTCATAATTTTTTTCTTTAATATCATCCCGGATTTTTTTTCTGCTTGCATTGATTAATTCGCCTACGATACGCATAATAACCTCCTGTTTTTTATAAAAATTGTTTTAGATTACTTGTTTCATTATGTTTCAGAATGACAAAATTTTCGGGGTCATAAGGCCCGGTTAATATTTTCTTGAAATATGTATCATCCCCTTTCAATTCAATAAATGTCTTGTTGAAAAATTCGGCATTTTGATGTGCGATCTTCCGGTATTTTTCTGCTTCTATGCCTGGTGTATTGATAAATGCTATGTGTTTGTAATTTTTTAATTCCGTTTCCATAGCTTCGACAGCCATATCATATCCAACCCTTTCTGTGTATTCATTATTTACCAGGCCGAGGGGATCAAACTCATTATCAATCCAGTGTTTTGTCAGAAAATATGTGCCCGGGTATTGCTTTTCCGCTTCTTTGTATCTTTCCCGGCTTCCCAGATACATGGTGATACAATCATGAATTCTGGGAATGATAAGGCCTGTTTCCGGGGCTTCCAATCCGGCAGTTCCATTTGAACACAAGCCATATCCCAGCACGATTTGCTGAGCTTTTTCCGCTTCCTTATCGATATTGTGCTGAAGCATGGCAGCCATTTTTTGAGGTGTCCTGTGAAAATCCTGTGGCATAAAAATTAATTTCACATCTGCGTCATACACACGTTTGATGTACTCAAGTTCTGTTTTTATGCTCCCGCAGGCTATGATCGTTTTTTTAGTCATTCTGGTTCATTTTATGGGTTTTTGATAGCCTGGGATTTCCTACAGCCCTTCCGACAAATCTGGTCAGGGAGCCTTCACTGATGCGTTTAACTTCAGTAAACGGATCGCTTCCCCCTGCGTCAATGGTCGCTTGCCGTGCTAACTGAGAAGCTTTGTTTTCAGCAAATTCGCAAGCCCTGGTATAAGAGTCAAATGATTCCATCTGATCGTTATATTTTACATAATATGCAAAATGCACATTATCCTCCCGAATGAACACAAGGGCTTCACGGGTTTCAGAGACAGATCCGGAAACAGCACCAACAGCATTTGCCACTTCACTATAGCGGGGCAGTATCAATTTTGTATTCATCATGGATGCAACTTCCTTGATAAAATGTCTTGCAGGAGCGCCGGTTCCAATAAATGGGGGTCTGCTACTCACATCGATCGACAGAAGATCGTTATCATGATATAATATTTCATTCAGAAGCCATTTTCCCCATGCATCGTCAATGTTATCAGGCATATCATCAGTATTCTTGCATGCCAGATAAAGGATAATTTCTTCTACCAGCATATCCACCATTTTATCAAACACCCCTTCTTTAAGCTGGCTGAATGTAAAACCATAAAGATGGCAATATGCTTTTGCTGCTATTTGTGCAGTTTCTGCATCCCACATGTTCATAGCACCACTTGCATGTAAAAGGTCTGAGGGATTAAAACCGGATATTTCAATGAAGCCCTGCACGATAAGATCATTCATATCTAAGTGATCAGGATGGCATACCTGAAGATCATCCATGAGCTTACTTACCTGCTGAGGTTTTTCAAGTTTTTTGAGTATGGACTTCTGTTTCTCTGTGAGTGTATTGCTTGTATGCTCATCCAGATTATCATGATGATACCAGAATACCAGATCGTAACGGGATTTTGTTTTCTCAAAATCTTTATCTGCCAACTGACGTATCGTTTCTTTCACATGCTTGTGGTGTAAAGAAATTTGGGACAAAGACCGTATTCTGTCAGGTCCGATGGTAATTTCACCGTTATCTTTGATATTTATGCTGCTGTCACATCCCATGCTGATGGTACGAATACGTCCTGCTTTAACGGCAGTTTCAGTTTCTCCGACCCTTGCCCCTGATTCAGAAACCACTACCCTGGCATTGTCAACCAATGCCATATCGGTTGTGGTACTTCCCATATCAATGACGAGGGAATGGCTTTTTCCGGATAAGAAAATCCCACCGATGGCACTTGCTGCGGGCCCTGACAATACGGTTTCCACAGGTTTATTGATGGCTTCACTGTAAGGCATTAAAGTGCCGTCGCCTCGTACTATCATCAAGGGGGCTTCTACCCGGAGGGTTTTTAATGATCGTTTTACCGATTGCAGGAAATCCTGCATTACTGCCACAAGGGATGCGTTGATGGATGCTGTAGCGGCTCTTTTTACGGAATTCAGCTTAGTGGAAAGCTGATGTCCCATAACAACAGGCAAATCAGATTCCTCTGCAACAATTTTCATCGCCTGTTTTTCATGATCAGGATTCAGGGGACTGAAATAACTTGATACTGCTATCGCATCCACTTCATTTTTCTTTTTTTTGATCCAGCTTTTGACAGCTTTTTCATCCAAAGGGGCCTGTTCAGTTCCCTGTGCATTATGTCCACCATTGATATAAGTGATATCTTCAGTGGCAAAATCATCACCAAGACCAAATTTACTGACCAGGTCTTTCTGATACCCTATTAACAAGAGGGCTACATGCCTGGCTTTACCTTCAGCGATGCTGTTAGTTGCCAGTGTGCTGGAGATCCCCACCATCTTAATACTGCAATTTTCAGGGATTTCCAGCTTTTCCAAAACCCTGATAACACCTTGCTTAAGGTCTTTACGTGTTGTCAGGGTTTTGGCGGCAGATACAACTTCCCTTGTGGCGTAATGTAACAAAACACCATCAGTAAAAGTTCCGCCCGTATCTATGCCAATAAGATATTTGTTCATGTTTCTCCAATTCTATTTACCTGTTGGTAACATCATGCTTCAGGATCTGATTTAATCCTTTCTTCGGCTTCTTTCAGTATTTTCTCAATCTCTTTGTTTGCCTCAGTGGGAACAGAATTGATCGGTCCTTCGTGATTTTCAATCAGATCGCGGGTTTTTTCAATGATGCGGTCTTTCATGGTTTTTCTTCCGCTTTCATGCCAGCTTTCATAGCTGTTACGGTCCATTAATGTCGGTTGCCAATGTTTTCTGAACCACTTCATGGTATGGTCTTCATACAAATAATGGCCACCAGGTCCGACATTTTTGATAGAATCTACTGCCATGGTTTCATCATTCACTTCAACACCATTTTCCACAATTCGTGCCATGGAGATTATTTCATCATCCATCACTGTCTGGAAAATGTCCCCGGTCATACCACTTTCTGTATAACCATTATCATGCACAAAATTGGCACCGCTCATCATGGCAGCATTGATGGATAATGACGCTTCGAAAGCTGATTGCAGGTCCATTTTTTTGGTATCGGTACAGCCTGACTGAGAGTACATAGGCAGTCCGCAATAATGTACAACTTCAGTTAGAGCGGCACTCAACAGGCTTAGTTCCGGTGCACCGTATGAATAAATTGAATCGCGCATATCCAGTATTGACTGCACACCACCAATAATGATACATGTCCCCGGAGAAATCAGTTGTGAAGCAATAACCCCTACCATTGACTCGGATAAGGCCACAACAAGTTGTCCGGCATGTGTAGCGGGGACAGTACCACCACCAATGGCGCACGGACTGTAAACCTGGGGTATCCGGTTTTCTGCACAATACATACATTTGTCTATGGCATGAAAATCGCTTACCAGTGGTGAAATGGGTTCACCGTAAAAAATATAATTGGGCCTATGTCTGAATTTTTCTTCACTACCAGCCATAGCAATTGCCATACGATGAATGTCCCTGCAGCCATTTTTATTAAATGACCAACTCATAATGGGCGTTGTCGTATTGCGAACCATATCGGCAAATTCATAAACATCAGCCAGTCCGTTGGTTACATCACTGATAGAGCCGAGTGATTGCACATATCCCATATTGGGCAGGGCATCACACACCCTGGCTACGATACTTGCATCTTTCCGTAAGTAAGGACGCCTTTCAAGGGTTTCGGTATCTATAAAATTGGGTGGTGTCGGGCCGGGGCCGAAATAACTCCTG
>JBNJGX010000153.1:0-6391 GCA_051748025.1 Bacteroidota bacterium | reverse complement strand
TATTACAGCTGAGAAACTTAAAGAAACAGTATTGATTCCAGCGTTGAATTATTAAACTTTTGCCAAAAATAACACGAATATTATTGATAAGATACTAACCCCTAAAAATCGTAACCGTTATTTACCGTTATTAACCATTTTTAACTGATTGGTTCCCTATTCTTAACTAAATTGGTAAAACAAATAATATTCAGGTTCAGGCTTGTCGCAAATGCATTAAAGCAATAACCCGGGTTAAAATGATTTGAGGTGATAAATTACTCCAAAAATTTCTGAAATTAAAGGCAGAATATTATCTTTGTCCATAATGCATAATTAACAAACGAAATATACAATGGCTAAATCACAAGAAATTGAAGAAAACCGCCTGAATATCATAGGCGAAGGCACTATGGTCAATGGAGATATTAAATCTGACGGAGATGTGCGCATTGACGGAAAAATTACCGGTAATTCAAACATCCAGGGAAAACTTGTCGTAGGTAACAAAGGAAACATCAACGGAGAGATACATTGTAAAAATGCAGAGATTTCAGGGAAAGTTGATGGAAAATTATTCGTAAGTGAATTATTAAGCCTGAAAGCTTCGTCGGTTATAAAAGGCGACATTAAAACCGCAAAGCTTGCCATTGAACCAAATGCTGTATTTACCGGAACCTGCAATATGGATGGTGATAAAGCAAAACCAGGCCATGTGAATGACAAATCAAAAAAATAACAAAAACCGTTTTACAAAGTACCTCCGGTTTACAACAATAGCATGGGAAATGCTTGTTATCATTGGTGCCGGAACCTGGGGTGGTGTTGAACTTGATAAAAAAAGGGAAGGTGATTTTCCGCTTTTTACTGTAATATTGTCACTTGTTTCAGTTTTTATTGCCATTTACATTGTCATCAAACAAACCACAAATTACTCCAAGGATGAAGATTAATCAATTTTTACTATTTTGGTTACAATTAGCCGTTTTGGCAATCATTGTGCTGACAGGGCAATACCTTACGTCAAAATTAATCCTGTCCCAACCACTCAGCTACCACGATTATTTTAGTCATGGCATGATTTTTTTTCTCACAGGCCTTGGATTTACTGTTTTTTGGCTCACAAAAAAGAAATATCCCTCTTATTCAGGTTTTATATTTGGTGCTGTTAGTTTAATAAAAATTATCATTGTGCTTGTCTTGATTTATCCGTTGCTGACTGATAAATCAATAAACAATATTGTTTTTGTCATTCAATTTCTCACAATATATGCGGTCTATTTATTTTTTGAAATTTTTATGATTTTGAAAGTTTTGAAATCATAAAAATAATTTTCTATCTTTCGCTCAATTTTTGAATAGAGGATTATGAAGTTTTATTTTTTATATGAATGATTTTAGGTTCAAAACTGGTGTAGTTTTTTTGCTTTTATTATTTTTTGTCTGTCCGCTATCAGCAGCAGATAATCATAAAGAGGCTGAAAAGTCAGATAATGATGGGTTTGAAGTTGTCAATTTTATTTTTGGACATATCAAAGACTCTCATTCCTGGCATCTTTGGGATTATACAGATGATGAAGGGCAAAAACACGACGTAAGCATTTCTCTTCCTGTCATACTCTTTCATGACGGCAAACTTACTACTTTTATGTCTTCTGATTTTGAGCATGGCCATGCGGTGGTATCCAAAAATGGTTCACATTATTATCTGCATAACAATACCGTTTACCTGACAAATGAACAAGGAGACATTAACAAAAAAGAGAACAAAGAAGGAGAAATGGTGATAACCAATGAAAAACCACTTGATTTTTCCATAACCAAGACGGTTGCCGGGGTAATTTTATCAGCAACCATTCTTTTGTTAATGTTTATTTCTGTCGGACGGGCATATAAAAAACGCCCGGGCAGGCCAAAAGGGTTTCAGGCTCTGATGGAACCGCTGATACTTTTTGTAACCGAAGATATGGTAAAACCAAATGTCAGGGAGAATCCCGATAAATACTCGCCGTATATTCTGACCGTTTTCTTTTTTATTTTGATAAATAATATTTTGGGTATTGTGCCATTTTTTCCAGGAGGGACTAACGTTACAGGTAATATTTCTGTTACCATGACACTGGCTGCTTTTACAATGGTAATCATAAATGTCAGCGGTAGCAAAGATTATTGGAAACATATTTTTGCCACACCTGGTGTCCCTGTGTTTTTGTATCCCATCATGATTCCCATAGAACTTGTCGGTATAATAGCGAAACCGTTTGCACTTATGATTCGTTTGTTTGCCAACATAACTGCAGGACACATTATTATTTTAAGTTTGATATCAATAATATTTATTTTTAAATCTATTGCAATGAGTGCCATTTCAGTACCATTTGTCCTGTTTATGGATGTATTGGAACTTTTGGTGGCATTTATACAGGCTTATATATTTGCATTATTATCAGCCTTGTTCATTGGCATGGCTACTGAAAAAGGTCACTAAAATTTGTTATAATTGTTTAATATTTTAATTTAAAAAGATTAATTATGGAAGCTTTAAACTCATTAGGAGCAGCATTAGTTGTAATTGGAGCAGCTTATGGTATTTCAAAAATTGGAAAATCCGCAATGGAAGCCATTTCACGTCAACCGGAAATTGTGAACAAAATTCAAACTGCAATGATTATTGTAGCGGCACTTGTTGAAGGGGTATCATTGTTTGCTGTAGTGGTTATTTTACTTATTTCACAATAATATTAGTGAGAAGTAGATTGTTAGTGTTTTTTCACAATTTTTTGTGGAAAATGGTTTTTTAATTAAATATATACTTGGCTATGGAACTTATTACACCTGGTGTTGGCCTGATATTTTGGACAACCTTAGTCTTTCTGATTCTATTGTTTATTTTGACAAAATTTGCCTGGAAACCAATTGTTAATACCATAAAGAAACGCAATGAATCAATCCAGGATGCTTTGAACAAAGCAGATAAAGCACGGTCAGAGCTTGAGCAATTTGATGAAAAACAAAAAGCCATGATTGAGGAATCCCGCAAAAAAAAGGAAAATATCCTTGATGAGGCTAAATCTATGCGTGAGCAAATGCTTGCTGATGCCCGTGAAGAAACGCAAAAAATGGTAAAGCAAATGAAAGCCGAAGCTCAAACTGACATCGAAAATCAGAAAAATGCTGCCATCAATGAAATTAAAAACCAGGTAGCCGGGCTTAGTATCAATATTGCTGAAAAAATCCTGCACCAAGAAATGGAGAATAAAGATAAACATGATGAGATGATTGAAAAACTACTTGATGATATAAAAATAAATTAGCCATCAATGAATCAAAGCAAGATAGGCACACGATACGCAAAAGCGGCATTTGAACTGGCTCAGGAACAAAATTGCCAGGACCATTTTCGTGATGATATGCATACATTATCAAGTGTTTTGGTTAATAGCCCGGATTTTTCTGAATCTCTGAATAATACTGTTATTAATGATTCCGTAAAATTTAAAATCATTGAAGCATTGTTTTCAAACAAATTTTGTCCGTTATCCATTGATTTTATTAAACTCATTATTAAAAATGACCGGGAAATACACATACCGGCCATTTGCAGGCATGTTGAAAAACTGTACAAAACAAGTAAAAACATCCATAGCCTGAAGCTTTATACAGCCCGGAACTTGGACAATAAGATGAAAAATAAAATAAATAATTCTGTAAAAAAAGCGCTTGAGGCAGATAAAATAGAAATGGATGAAACCATTGATAAAAATATAATTGGGGGATTCATTCTGAAAACTGAAGAATTTATGTATGACGCCAGTTTAAAAAACCAACTGGCCAGGATAAAAAATAACTTAATAAATAATTAGAATCAGTCATTTTAACACAATAAAGATATGGCAGACATTAACCCGGCAGAAGTTTCGAAAATTCTTAAGAAACAGCTTAGTGGACTTGATACAAGTGTAGAACTGGAAGAAACAGGAACAGTGCTCGAAGTAGGCGACGGTATTGCACGTATTTATGGGCTTAGTAAAGTCCAGTCAAACGAGCTCATTGAATTTGAAAATGGTGTTAAAGGCATTGTCCTGAACATCGAAGAAGACAATATCGGCGTGGTTTTGCTTGGCAAATCCGAAGGCATTAGTGAGGGTGATACTGTTAAGCGCACAAAGCGAATATCTTCAATAAAGGTTAATGATAACATGATGGGCAGGGTTGTCAATACCCTTGGAGACCCCATAGACGGCAAAGGCCCCATTAAAGGAGAAAGCATTGACCTGCCTCTTGAGCGCAAAGCCCCTGAAGTTATTTACAGGCAGCCTGTGAACGAGCCTCTGCAAACCGGAATTAAAGCCATTGATGCCATGATACCCATCGGCCGGGGACAACGGGAGCTTATCATTGGTGACCGCCAGACTGGTAAAACGGCCATTGGCATCGATACCATTATTAACCAACGCGAAAATTATGAAAAAGGCGAACCGGTTTACTGTATTTACGTGGCCATAGGACAAAAAGGCTCAACTGTTGCCAGCATTGCTGCTACACTTGAACAATACGGCGCATTGGATTATACTTGTATCGTTTCTGCTACAGCCTCTGACCCGGCAGCATTGCAGTTTTATGCCCCTTATGCGGGTGCCGCTATCGGTGAATATTACCGCGATACAGGACGGTCTGCACTTATCATTTATGATGATTTGTCAAAACAAGCTGTTTCGTACCGTGAAGTTTCTCTCCTTTTAAGAAGGCCTCCGGGAAGAGAAGCATATCCCGGCGATGTGTTTTATTTGCATTCACGCCTGCTCGAAAGGGCTGCCAAAATTATTGAAGCCGATGATGTCGCAAAAAAAATGAATGATGTACCGGAACCTCTGCAGGGAAAAGTCAAAGGTGGTGGCTCACTCACAGCCCTGCCCATTATTGAAACACAAGCCGGCGATGTATCATCTTACATTCCCACTAACGTAATTTCCATTACCGATGGACAGATATTCCTCGATTCAGATTTGTTCAACTCCGGAATAAGGCCTGCCATTAATGTGGGGATTTCTGTATCACGGGTTGGGGGAAATGCCCAGGTAAAATCAATGAAAAAAATCGCCGCACCACTGAAAACTGCACAGGCACAATTCAGAGAACTTGAAGCTTTTGCTAAGTTTGGCTCTGACCTCGATAAAGCAACACTGGCTACCATTGATGCCGGACGAAAAAATGTGCAAATGCTGATACAGAAAGAACATAAACCTATGAAACTCAGCGACCAGATTGCCATTATTTTTTGCGGTGTCAATAAACTGTTTAAAAATATCCCGGAAGACAATGTCCCCGCCTTTGAAACAGAATTTATTGATTATGTAAATACCAAACACAAAGATATACTGGAAGAACTTGCCCAGGGAAAAATTACAGATGACATAAAGGAAAAACTTACCGCTGCAGCTAAAGAAGTCTCTGCAAAATTTGAAAAACAAGAATAATAAGTTGATTTATGGCCAATTTAAAGGAAATACGCAACCGGATTAAATCTGTAAAATCTACACGGCAAATAACAAGTGCCATGAAAATGGTATCTGCTGCCAAATTGCGGAAAGCCCAGAATCGTATCGAACAACTCAGGCCATATGCAGAAAAATTACAGCAAATATTGTCTTATGTCAGCCAAAGCATGGCTGATGACAAGGATTTTGTATTTATCAAAGAACGTCCCGTGAAAAAAGTCCTGCTTGTTTTGATTGCATCAAATAAAGGCCTTTGCGGTAGCTTTAATGCCAATGTGATCAAAAAAGCCGTGGCTGAAATCAAAAATAATTATAATGATGTTGAGATTGATGTTATTACCATCGGTAAAAAAACACATGACATTTTTAAAAAACACCCCTACAACATTGTAAAATCTGACAATGAAATATTTGATAACCTGAGCTTTAATAATGTCACGGAACTGGCTGACCAGTTTATGGGTTGGTTTACAGATGGCACATACGATAAAATCCTTTTCGTTTACAACACTTTTATCAATACTGTAACACAAAATACAATTACTGAACAATTTCTTCCGATGCAATTAGAAACCAATGAAGATGATGATACTTATGACTACATCTTAGAGCCTGATAAAGAAGCCATTACAAAAGAACTTATTCCCAAGGCACTGAGAACACAAATGTTTAAAGACCTTATGGATTCCGTCGCTGCTGAACACGGTGCCCGGATGACAGCCATGCAGCAAGCAACCGATAACGCCACAGAATTGCTTGATGAAATTACATTGCAGTATAACAAAGCAAGACAAGCTTCCATAACCAATGAACTGCTTGAGATTACAAGCGGTGCAGATGCCCTGAAAGGATAACAGTTTCAATGAACCGGCTTTTGTCACAAACTATGGTTTGTGGTTTAAATAAAGTCAGTC
>JBNJGX010000152.1:0-6414 GCA_051748025.1 Bacteroidota bacterium | reverse complement strand
ATCATTTTGTCCGTTAAGGCTTACCGTGATCAGAATAAAAAAGTAAATAAAGCTGTGTTTTATATTCATTTTGTTGTGTTTTAAACTACAAAGGTATTAATATATGTATAAACCAAAAATCCTTCAGTGTCTTAGGCGCTAATAATGATTCCAAATTCTGTTGCTGCTTTTTTATTAATCAACGCTCCGTTTCTGTTTAGGAAATAATCGCGGTACGAAGAAAACTCCCAATCTTCTGCTCTTTTGACTAATCCTGCTTTAACAGGGTTATTATGAATGTAATCAAAGCATCTTTGAGGGTATTGTTTTTCAGGGAAAGGTGTATTTATTTTTGTGCCATATTGCGTGTTGAAGAAGGATGGGGTGATACCTTTGCAGCAGGTCAGGCATTCGGCTTTGGTTTTTTGGCGAAATAGTGAGCCAGATGATTCTTGTTGATTATTTATAGCCCTGGTATATGAAGCCAGTAAAATACCAATTTCTTTATTTAGATTGGTTTGGATTTCGTTTTTACTCGGGGCGTTTTTACTCGGGGCGCGACTTTGAGTCGCACTCCGAAAAACGTCACGAGTAAAAACCATCTCAACTTCATTTACTGCCATCATAATCTGAAAATGATTTGGCATCAGGCAATACGCAAAAATATCACCAAATGGTAAAATATGGGTACGTATTTTCTCTATGAAAAACAGATAATTTTTCCGTTCAAAGAAAATCTTTTGTCTATTGTTACCCTGGTTATAGATGTGATAAAGATGTCCTTGATTGAAGTGCATAGAAACCGTTATGTTAAAAATTATCTGCTAACGCAATTTCATCGGATAAATGTAAGTAATAAAGCTTAATACATCATCAAAGATACAAAAAAAATGTTATTCTGAAAAACCGACAGGAAAGGGGTGTTCACATAAATCATCGGAGGAATTGCCTGAGGTTGCAACCGGGTAAAAAAAACATATATTTATTTTTCACCAGGATTTTAGTATGTATTCAGGTTTTTATTATTTTAGTCCGCAAAATGAAGAGCCGGCAATACATATGGATAATAATACTTTTGTGCATCACTATAAACAAAGTGTATGCACAAGACAAATTCAGCGGACAATGGTTCATGGGATTTCAGCATCAGGAAGAAGAAGATTATAATCAATTTCTTCTGAAACGTGCTTACATCAGTTATGAGAAACAAATCACACCATGGTTGTCAGGCCGTATCACACCGGATATTACAATTGATAAAGAAGGAGCAGATAAAGGCAATGTGGAACTCCGGTTAAAATATTTGTATGCAAAATTTGATTTACCTGATTTTGCTTTTTTTAAAGATAACAACATTAAAGCGGGGCTGACACACCGTCCATGGATCGGTTATGAGCAGAATATCAACCGGTATCGTGCACAAGGAAGCATGTTTCTGGAGCGCGCCGGTGTCATTAATTCTACTGACTTTGGTTTACATTTTAACAGCAACCTTGGTGACAAGTACGAATCCACGGAATATATCTCTGCCTGCCCGGGACAATATGGCAATATGCTGCTTGGGGTATATAACGGAGGCGGGTATCATGCCCTTGAGGAAAATAAAAACAAAACCCTGGAATGGCGTTTTACTTTCCGCCCATTTCCTGAAAAGTTTGGTGGCTTACTAACTACTTATCATGGTGCCTGGGGAAATGGCAACAGTGTTTTCAACAATCTTTTCAGATTACAGGGATGGCACCTCGGGTACGAACACAAATATTTTGTGCTTTCAGGACAGTATTACACAGGAAAGGGCAGTTATGATGATCGCCTGATCAGCCTCCTCGAAAATAACAGCATTGATCATCACGGTTATTCTTTGTTTGGCGAATTCCGCGAACCGGGAACAGGCCTTGGCGCATGGGTGCGGTATGATGCTCAGTACCTCGATTACGCTAACGATTATACAGAAGAAAGGCTTATTGTCAGTGCCGTGTGGCATTTTCACAAGAAAAACAAGCTTATTCTCAGCTATGATAAACTACTTGAAGGCCTGAGTGAAATACCTTCCACCATTTGGGAAGTTACCCTTGATATACGGTTTAGCAAATAATAAAAAAAGGAGCCCGCAAGAGGCCCCTTTTTAGTTGATTTTGTTTATGATGTAGTTATTTCTTTGGTATGTTTTCCAGTGTGGCTACCAGCCAGTTCCAGAACCTTTGTACCGTTTCAATGTTCACTTTTTCATCTGGGGAATGCGGGTAACGGATGGTAGGCCCGAAAGAAATCATATCCCAGTTGGTATATACACTGCCCAGGATACCACATTCAAGCCCGGCATGGATGGCTTTTATTTCCGGGGTATGGTCATAAAGGTCTTCATACACTTTACCCATGGTTTTCAGAATTTCTGAATCCATGTTTGGTTTCCAGCCAGGATATTCTCCCGTGAAAGTTACTTCAGCACCTATCTTGTCAAACAGTTTTTTAATGCCTTCGGCAGATTTTATTTTTTCCTCGTCTACAGCAGAGCGGGTCAGGCATTTGATAGCAAGGTTCCCGTTTTTCAATATAACAATAGCAAGGTTATTGGAAGTTTCAATAAGGCCTTCCACGCTTTCACTCATTTTAATGACACCATGGGGTGTATCAAGGACAGCTTCAATCAGTTTTTTCAGGTCATCATCCTTCAATACGCCTTTAGGGGTATCAGCGGCATCAACATCCAGCCCAAGTTTGTCTTCGGCTTCTTTGTATTCTTCCTGAACACCGGCAAGAAAACGTTTTGTAAATGCAAGAAATTCTTCTGTTTTATCACCATCCACAGTGACAACAGCCAGGCATTCACGCGGGATTGCATTACGTAGGTCGCCACCGGATATTTCTGCCACTTTCAACCCGGCTTTATCAATGGCTTCCTTAAACAGTCTGAACATCAATTTGTTGGCATTTGCACGTCCACGGTGGATGTCCAAACCAGAATGTCCGCCTTTAAGGCCCTTAATATGGACTTTAAAAGTTTTGGCATTATCCGGGACATCCTGCAAGTTATAATTATGCGAAACGTTGGTTTCTATACCACCGGCACATCCCACATACAATTCACCTTCGTCTTCCGAATCCATATTGATTAGAATATCACCTTTAAGCAGTCCACCTTCAAGGTTATTGGCTCCGGTCATGCCGGTTTCCTCATCCATAGTAAAAAGGGCTTCCACCATGGGATGTTTCAGTTCATCTGATTCAAGCACAGCCATGGCTGCTGCTACACCAATACCATTATCTGCACCAAGTGTGGTTCCTTTTGCTGTCACCCATTCACCATCCACATAGGCTTGTATGGGGTCATTTTCAAAATCATGATCCACATCTGAATTTTTCTGTGGTACAATGTCAAGATGCCCCTGTAATACAACACCTTTGCGGTCTTCCATGCCCGGTGTCGCAGGCTTCCGGATAATTACGTTTCCAACTTTATCTACATGGGTTTCCAGACCAAGGTCTTCACCAAATTTTTTGGTGAAATCACTTGCAGCCTGTTCCTTTTTACTGGGACGCGGAATTTGTGTCAATGCATAAAAATGTTTCCAAAGGGCTTCCGGTTTTAAACTTTTAATGTCTGTCATAATTCTTATTTTTTAATTTTTATTTGATTTAAAGAAGCCTAAAGATAGAGTATTTTTTTGAAAAAAAAATGGACTTAAGTGAAACTTAACACATGATAAGGTAAACACAATGTGTTATTCATATTTGTTCAAAAATCACCATTTAGAGTATTGAGGCAAATCATCCAAGAATAGTAATTCATCCTTGTTTGTATCAAGATGACAAACATAATGTGTCAAGCCATTACTCACAAACAGGTACGGAACTTTGAATTTAATATTGTATCCGGCAATTTGTTCAAAAGCGGCCTGACTGATTTTAATTTCAGGTGCTTTGCACTCTACCAACATGATGGGATAGCCATTTTTATCATGGATCATAGCATCATAGCGTTTTTGTAATCCATGTACTTTGATTTCTTTTTCAAGTGCAATAAATCCGGCAGGTACTTTTTTATAATGGATAAAAAATTTAATTAAGTTTTGCCTTACCCATTCTTCGGGTGTACATACCAACCATTTTTTGCGTAATTCATCAAAAATTATGGTTTTATCACCACGTTTTTCAATTCTGAAATCAAAATATGGTAAATTTAAAGTCTGCATTTATTAACTTTGTACAAATATAGAAAAATTACTATTATGAAAACAAAGCAGGAAATTGTAGAAAACTGGTTACCGAGATATACAGGTATTCCATTGAAAGATTTTGGTCAACATATTTTGCTTACAAATTTCCAGCATTATGTTGAATTATTTTCCGACTGGTACAACGTACCGATAAAAGGACTGGATGTTAATATGCCCGGGGCCACTGCCGAGGGGATTACAATTCTGAATTTTGGAATGGGCAGTCCCAATGCAGCAACAATTATGGATTTGCTTTCTGCTGTTAATCCGCAGGCTGTGCTTTTTCTGGGGAAATGTGGTGGATTAAAAAAGAAAAATAACCTTGGGGATTTGATTTTGCCAATAGCAGCCATTCGCGGGGATGGGACATCCGATGATTATCTGCCGCCCGAAGTACCGGCATTACCTGCATTTAGCCTCCAGCGTGCTATTTCTTCCACCATCCGTGATCATCAACGTGATTACTGGACTGGTACAGTACAGACAACCAACCGGCGGGTGTGGGAATACGATGAAAGGTTTAAAAAATACTTGCGTAAAACCCGTGCCATGGCAATAGATATGGAAACCGCTACCATTTTTATTACCGGCTTTGCCAATGGAATACCTTCTGGTGCATTATTGCTGGTATCTGATCAACCAATGATCTCCACAGGGATTAAAACAGATAAAAGTGATGAATCTGTAACAGCAAAATATGTTGAAGACCATTTGAAAATCGGGATTGACTCTATGAGGGAACTTATCAACCAGGGACGTTCAGTAAAGCATCTGAAGTTTTAATGCATCAAATCCGCAAGGGGGGATATCGAAAACCTGAAATGTATGACAGATGTATGAAGTAAAAATCAGGAAAAAAACTTTATCCATTGTTTTTCTTTAAAACTCAATGAAAGTTTCAAGTATTTTTGTTTCTGTATCTGGTATATAAGTCACTTCCATAATTTCATGAGGGATAAGAACAGTTTCACCGCATACAACCTGTAATGTACCTTCATCCCAGCCAATGGTCATGTTGCCTGCAGTGCAAATAATGATCACAAAAGATTCGCATTGAACGTATGATTTTGTTATTGATTTGGTAAGGTGAATATAATTGGTTGTAAATTTGGAGGATGAGGCAATTCTGGTGGGCAGATCCGGTTTTGGTTTATAATCCGTACGGGCTTTGTTAACTGGTGAATAATCAATGACATCCCTGGCAAGATCAGCATGGAGTTCTCTGGGTTTTCCATTGCTATCAATCCTGTCCCAGTCATATATCCTGTACGTGATATCGCTTGTTTGCTGAATTTCTGCAAAAAGTATCCCTGCACCTGTGGCATGAATGCGTCCTGCCGGAATGAAATACACATCACCTGATTTGACATCAACAAAGTTAAGCACATTTTGAATGTTGCTATCGTTCATGCGAGCTGTGAATTCTTCCTTGGTTATGGATTTATTAAAACCCGAGATCAATTGAGCCCCCGGTTCAGCCTGTAAAATATACCACATTTCTGTTTTTCCGTATGCATTGTGCCTTTTTTTGGCTGTTTCATCATCGGGATGAACCTGTACTGAAAGCTTATCATTGGCATCAATAAATTTAATAAGCAGGGGGAATTCATTTCCAAATTTCTCATAAACTTTAGGTCCTACGAGGTCTCCCATGTATATTTCTACAAGGTCATGAAGGCTGTTGCCTTTAAGAAATCCATTTTTCAGAATATTTATGTCATGCTGAAGGCCACTAATTTCCCATGATTCTCCGGCCATTTCCGGTGCATCATGTTTGTTTAATATGGTTTTCAATTTGTTGCCTCCCCAAATTTTTGTCTTAAAAATGGGGTGAAATTTCATTGGGTACAGTGATTGTTCTTGCATTTTTTAACTTACTTTATATATATTGATCCTTAAACAGAGCATGCTTTATTTTCCCTGTAAAAAGTATTAAACCTAAAACAATAAGTCAAAATTATAAAATTAAACAGTAAAAACAAGATTGGCAACAAATGATTAAAAATCCTCAATCCGTTTTAATAAATTCAATTTCCCCTGCGTTTCCTTCCAGGATTAAAATGTCATCCAGTACCCGGTACGTAGTGACAGCAGGCATTGCATCAAGCAAAGCATAATCAATATCTGTATCGTCACAACATATTTCAGTGAAAGCACCGAAACTCTGGATGTTTATGTTTCCCGGGGATGGGATATTGTAGTATCCCCCTCCTGTATT
>JBNJGX010000151.1:0-6422 GCA_051748025.1 Bacteroidota bacterium | reverse complement strand
TTTTTGACAACCTATAAAACCCATTATTAATTTAAATAAATTGAGTACAAAAATGCCTAATTGTTTTGCAAAATGAGTAATAAACTATTATTAATAAACCCAGGCGGACAGAATTACCGTCACAATCAATTTTACGAACCTGTTGAATTGGGGATAGTAGCATCTTTAGTGACAAAACCAAACTGGGAAGTTGAACTTGTTGATTTTAGATTCGAAGAGAATTACTTGCCTGAAGCAGATTTAGTTGCTCTAAGTTCCAGGATAATTGACATTAATAAAACATATGAAATCATTAAATATTACAAAGAAAAAGGAACTACAACAATTATTGGCGGAACTCATGCTACCCTGTGTCCTGATGAGGCTAAAAAATTTGCAGATGTTGTGGTTTTGGGAGAAGCAGAAAGTATTTTGGAGCAAATATTATCAGATTTTGAAAACAACAATTTAAAAAAAGTTTATCAGGGAGGAACAGATTTAAAATACGCTGTCAACAGGAACCATTATAAACATTATTACAAAACTGCAACCCTACAATTGTCAAGGGGCTGTCCATTATCATGTGATTTTTGTTGTGTTGGCAAAATCCATAACAGAACCCATAGATATCGACCTGTTGAAGATGTTGTAAAAGAAATAAAATCAACAAAACAAAAATTGTTATTCTTCACAGATGAAAACATGTATGGGTTTTCAACAAAAAACAGAGAGACAGTTTTGAGCCTTTTTAAAGAGATGATCTCACAAAAAGTTAACAAACACTGGATTGGGATGGCATCAGTAAATGCAGGGCTGGATAATGAGTTTCTAAGCCTTGCAAGAAAAAGCGGCTGCAGAATATTACTTATTGGCTTTGAGGCCACTGATAAAGAGACATTAAATAATATTAACAAAAAACTGAACGCAAAACTTCTTAATGATTATCAAAAAATAATCAGAAATATCCATAAACATAAAATAGCCATCTGTGGTGCTTTTATGCTTGGCTTACCAACCGATACAGTAAATGCAATTAACAAAAGGACAAGGTTTATTATTGAATCGGATATTGATGCTTTCTTTGTTACCATGTTCACGCCCTTCCCCGGTTCCAAATTATTTGATGATTTGAAAGAAAATAACAAAATTACTTATAATGATTATCCAAAAGATTGGGCATATTACAACCAAAATGAACCTGTTTATGAAAATGAGCATGTGCCAAATTTAAAAGCGCTTTTTATTGAATGCCAGAATGAAATCAGGCAAACAAAAATTTTAAGAAAAAGGTTTTTTATGACAATATTCAAAACAAAAAGTTTGTCTTGTGCATTATATGTTAATTATTATAACTTTAACCATTTCAGGATGTTTGATAAAGTCTATATTTTAAGACTGATTAACAAATGGTTCGAACGAAAACAAAAAAGAATATATAAGAAATCTAAATTATGAGAATATACTTATATTCCATTGGTTGTGTACTTAGGGAGCTTGATCTGGACAGGGTAAAAAACTATTTTATTCTAAATAATTGCGAGATAACAGAAGATCCTGAGCAGGCTGATTGTATTGTAGTTTCTACTTGCGCTGTTCATAAGCCAACCATAGAGCATAGTATGCGGATTATAAATAGCATGAATGAGTACAACAAACAGCTAATTGTTATTGGCTGCTTACCAGCCATTATGCCTGAATTAATAGATCATTCCGTAGTTAAATGTCAGACACTAAATCCCCAGACTATACATGAAATTGATAAATATTTTCCCGACTTTATAATCCCGTATGCAGAAATACCACTATCCAGCAACCCCATAAATAACACAAAGAGTAAATATTTGGTAAACAAAAATGACCTGTCGAAAAAGACAATTATACAACTATCGCTAGGAAAATCATTGTTTAAAAAACTTGCATTCTATAAATATTTTAGAAAAATATCAAATAAAGAGAGTGCATTTTTGGTAACAAGCCGAGGGTGCAACAATCATTGTACATATTGTGGCATTAAGCAAGCAGTCGGAAAATTAATTAGCATTCCCCCTGATACAGTCATTGAATATTACAAAAAAATGCTGGCAGAAGGAAAAAAGCATATCATCTTTTATGCTGATGATACAGCATCTTATGGTGAAGATATAAATGTTTCCTTTTCTGAATTACTCAAGCAACTTGACAAAATAAGTCCAAATGATATTACCTGGGAACTGGATTTTATACATCCCCAGAAATTAATTAACCATTATGAGACAATACTGTATTTGACTAAAAAAGGCAGGATTGTATTACTGGAATGCCCTACTCAACATTTATCACAACGGATATTGAAACGAATGAACCGGAATTATGATATTACAGATGTGATTGAAAAATTAAACCATATAAAAAAGGTGAGCCCAAGCTTATTTCTATCATCACATCACATTGCAGGTTTCCCAGGAGAAACTGAAGACGATATGGTAGCAAGCATTGAGTTAATTAAAAAAAGTTCATTTGATTTTTTTGAATTGTTAGCTTTTTTCGAAAATGAATCCTGCCCTGCAAGAAAAATGAAGGGAAAAGTAAAAAATGAAGATATGGTACATCGAATCATAACACTGAATCATATCCTTGATAAAAAGAAAATCCTTCATAGTATCAATGCAGAATTAGAATTTCCGGATGGTCAAATAAAAACCCGGTTTGTGACAAATGATGCAATAAAGAAAAAAATGTAAGCAACATATACCCGCCGGTAACAAACAACAGCTTTTTTAAAACAGTTGATGGATTTTGTTTATCAATCTAAAAACAAATACTTTTAGTTTTAAATGCTTAACCTTTGATTTTGATGCCATGAATTTTGAATACACCTTCTCATACAATGCAAAATCGTATGCATTGATATCCCGGATGCTCTTATCCAATTTATCAATGTTTGATGCATGCTGATCACGGTACTTGTTAACTTTCTTTTTCCTGTATAAAGGCAGTTTTTTCCAACCCAACAACTCTTTCAAAACAACAAGCGATTCATCAAAACGCTCAGCAAGTCCGCAAAACAAAAACGACGATTCCACATGATTGACAGCCTCCTCAAGCATGGCTTCCTGTTTCTCCATAAATTCCTTCCTGCCAGGCGTATCTGTCAAAAAATAGGTTTGCATGTTGACTGAATAATACATCAAATCGGAATCCAGAAAACCTTGTAAATTACCTGTTGCTTCAAAACTTTTTTTTATGTCAGGATAAGCTTCAAGGTTTAAACAATAATAATACTGGGACAAAAACTGATCTTTCGGATTTCTGAAAAAAGCAACATACCGGGCGGGTTGATGTTGGTCAATCATATTATGTAACCCATACCTGAAATGACCGGTTGCGGCAATTACTTCTTCCTTTTTTGATAACTGTGACTCAATTTTCGGCTTATGTGTGTCATTTTTAAACTCCATATCAATTTCAACATTATTTAAGTCAAGTATATGTTGCTTTCCATATTGTTTTGACAAAATCTCATCAAAGGTAGAGCCAGCAGTCTTGGGGATGTGAATAAAATAGATCATCTCTGTTTGTTTATGTTTAATACTTGATTTTACAATAGTCAAAGATAAGAAATTAATGATTTTTGAATAAAGTAATGCAAGAATGGAGTGATTATTATCGCATATCTCAGGATAATTTTTTAATTTTACCATTCATTGACAATACAGAAAACATGAGTAAACTTACAAATATACAAGCAGCACTACGTAATTACAATCCGCAGCAATCCAAAAGTCAGGCAGATTTGTATTTCGAACAGAATGATCACATGATAACCTGGGAAATCAATACACTGTGCAATTTCAGATGTCCGTATTGTGGTAATTTCACCAAAGATCATCCCGATACCTATAAATATAGCCCGGAACACATTTACGATCAATTTAAAAAATCCGGCAAAACCTGGCACATCATCATTACCGGTGGTGAACCTTTTCTGCACAAACATATACTCAAAATCTGCGAACTGTTATCCAAAGACCATTATTTATCAATCAATTCAAACCTGAGTACTGATAACATTGCTGAATTCGCTGAAAGAATCAACCCGGAACGCATTATCACCATCAATGCCAGTATTCATATTTTATCCAGGGATACCGATGCAAAAATGGAAAAATACCTCAATAATTACCGGTTGCTTAAAGAAAAAGGGTTTAATGTTATCGGATCGTATGTGGTATATCCCCTTTTATTACACCGGTTTGAAAAAGATATTGCATGGCTGAAAAGCAATGGCATTGATCAAATATCAAGTAAAATGTTTCATGGGGAATACAATGATAAATCATATCCTGAAGCTTTTTCTGATGAAGAAATAAACCTCCAGAAAAAATACATGTTTGGGGAAATCGAAATGCCTGAATACTTGGTTTATAAGCATTTTAAAGGATTGAAATGCAGCACAGGCAGAAAAATGCTGTCTATGTTGCCAAATGGTGATATTCAACGTTGCTTGTCAGATCAGACATGCATTGGGAATTTTTTTGATGATAGTTTTCAGTTTCCAACGAAAGACCAAAAATGTAAGGTTGATGAGTGCACATGTCCATACCAGGGGATGCTATTCTCCAGGAACCGCAAGTTTTTCAAAAAAGATGTTACCAGGCCCTAAAATTGTATGTATGGATAAATCACAAATCGGTGTCAATCAATTAAAAAAGTACCCATACCGTA
Organism: Bacteroidota bacterium; assembly: GCA_051748025.1. Classification (GTDB taxonomy): domain Bacteria; phylum Bacteroidota; class Bacteroidia; order Bacteroidales; family ML635J-15; genus JAQIBY01. The sequence continues at coordinate 1,739 of JBNJGX010000151.1, read as the reverse complement.
TTAATTGGGAAATTACACGTAAATGCAATTTTACATGTCCATATTGCAGCAACGATGAACAATCAAAATATATAAAAGAACCCCACCCCGCTCAAGAGAGAATAATTAATGTTTTTGATAAAACCGGCATATCATGGTTGATATTAATCACCGGTGGAGAACCTTTCATGTACCCCGGTTTCGTTGATTTATGCGAGGGGCTGCAAAAAAAACACCATTTGCAAATCACCACAAATCTAAGTTCACCCGGCGTGTATGATTTTGCCAACAGAATTGATCCTGATAAAGTTTTTGTAATAAGCGCTTCATTTCATGTGATTGAACGTGAAAAACAAAACATGGTAAAGGATTTCGTTGATAAATGCCAATACATGCAGGATAAAGGATTTAATGTGCTGGCAAATTACCTGGCATATCCTCCCCTGCTACACAGGATGGAAAAAGATTTAGCAATGCTAAATGCTAATGGGATCGAAACTTTTGTTCTCACATTCAGGGGAAAATATAATGGGAAAAATTATCCCGGATCATACACGAAAAAGGAAATTGATATGATTTTAAAACACACCATAGACCCGGATATTGAGTATAAAGTAGCACAACAAAAATTCAATTTTCAAGACCATTATTGTGAAGCAGGAAGCAAATATTTTTTTATAAACAATGAAGGCGATATATCACGATGCGCCACATTAACAAAAAAAACCGGCAATATTTTTTCGGACCCAATCCCTGTAGATAACTCCCCCGCTCCTTGTATTGCAGATAATTGCCGGGATGCATACATCGGAGCAGCAGCCGTAAAAAAACAAAAAGCAAACAAAATTAACTGTTTGCTTGAAAAAAGGAAATACAGGAAACTGCCATAAAGCCAGGATATATTGAATTATGAAAAAGCCATCACAAGTAAAAACACATTACGACGAATACACAAAACATTATCTTTCAACAGGATATGGTAAAGTTATTCAGGCACACAGGCCAACAAATGTAGAAGACCTGCTGGCATACACTGCCAGGCAAGCCGGGATAAAAGATGGCATGCATATTCTTGATGTTGGTTGTGGTGTGTGTGGACCTGCTGTATATTTTGCAGAACATTTTGATGTGAAGATAGACGCACTCACAATTTCAGAAGAACAAATTAATTATTCAAAAAAATTTATAGCAGAAAAAAATCTTGACGATAAAATCAAGCTTGTAAAAGGCGATTTTCATGTCATGGACAAATACTTTGAAAAGGAAACATACGATCTTATACTCATGCTTGAATCATACGGTCATGCAAAATGTCACAAAAAAGTCATTCAATCAGCAGAAAAAGTATTAAAAAAAGAAGGCAGAATTTATATAAAAGACTATTTTCAAAAGGAAATTACCGGCAACAAAAAACGGCAAAAAGCAATAAAAAAGGTCATCAAGAATATGAATAAAACCTATGCCTACAACCTGCCGGATTTAAACAAAACCATCAAATATTTAAGGGAAAATGATATGAATTTAATACAGGTTAATCGTAACAGACTCCCCCTGGATAATGAAAAATCTGTACAGCAATTTGAGAATGAGCAGAATATAGATCTGTACGAAGGTGGTTTCCACTACATTTTTCTTGAACCACTGGAGTTGTTATTTCAAAAGCCATCAGATCCGGATGAAATTATTACATAATTTTTTTTATGCGTTGGAATAACCCTTTGGATTTAAAATAAATCCATTTAAACACATTATAATAAAGA